>JAPULF010000208.1 GCA_027295245.1 Planctomycetota bacterium | reverse complement strand
CAGTGCCACAGTTTGGTTTGAGATAGTGTCTTCCATTACCGCGGCGGCCATTCGGCGACTTTTTCGAAGAGCGTCAGGTACGGCTCGGGCCCGTGCATTCGGATCGAAGGAGATGCGTACACTTCGTTGAAAGAACCGCCGTCTCGGAGTTCCTGGGCTGAGAGTCCGTGGGCCTCGCCGGCGAATTGGCGGTCGTAGGCGAAGATTGTCCCGATCGGGGCTTTCTCCAGCCGATCGAGCAAGTACCGTCTGAAGGGTGAACGGGTCTTGCCAATTACGTATTCGATCCATACGACGCCGGAGATGATCTCGCGATCGGCGTAGCCGTTTCGGTCCAGCCAATCCAGCGACTCACGAATCACTTCGGCTTCGGGCGGCGGCTGCAAGGGGCCGCAGAGCCTGTAGGTCGTGATTGTCGCCAGCACCACCAACGCGCCGGGTACGAGGGTGTGCGTGAAGCGTTTGATGGATTGCCGGCGGCCCAGGCTCGAGAAGATTGCCAGTGTCAGAAGCGCGGCAGTCGCTATTCGCACGGCCAACTTGGCGACGGACACCTCCGGTAGCTCACTCTCCAAGTCGCGATGCTGTGATGCCCGCAAGATTTGAGATTCCATGGCCACCCAAAGGAGGATTATCGCGGCGGCGACCGAGAGGGTCGCGAACCGGCGGATTCTTTCGTCTTGGGACCAGAGCCTTTGCCAGCCGACGGCGGCGGAGATCGCCACCAGCGGGGAGATGGAGACCAGGAAGCGGGCGTAGCCTCCGGAATCGTATAGGCCGAGAGCCCGTACGGCGGTTTGGGCGCCGAAGTAGAGGGCGATGCATGTTGCGGCTAGTGCCCCTCGTCGGGTTCTCAGCATGGTCCACCAGCCGGCGATCGCCAGGGCGGAGATCGCGGGGCCCCAGGCCTCCAGCGATCGAGAAAAGAACGTGAGCCACCCGCCCTTGCCGTATTGTGCCGACGGGCGGGGTGCGATCAGCAACTTGAGGGGCGGCTCCATGTCTGCGAGCGGCGCGATGAGGTTGACCAGGAGCGGAGCCCAAAGAAGCGGCCACAATCGCAAGAGATTCACGCGGGCGCGCCAAGCGAATACACAGAGCGCGGGCAGGAATACGATTGCCTCGTGGCGGGTGACGAACCCGAGCGACAACAGGGCGGCCGAGGCCGACCAACGTCCGCGCTGGGCGAGATAGACGGAGGCGGTCAGGTAGAAGGCGAGGGCGGTTTCGGTCAGGGTTGTTAGAGACAGTTGAAAGAATAGCGGTTGTCCGAATGCGAGGATGATGACGATCCAGGGCTGTCGGATCTTCATGCCCTGGGCGATGCGATAGGCCAGCCACGCGCTCCAGGCGGTCAGAATCGCCGACAATAACCGGCATGCCGGCCAGCCGAGTCCTGCCGGGAGGAAGTACAATGTGGTGAAGCCCGGCCGGCCCCAGGTGTCGAGCAGAAACTGTGGCCAGGTCCAGGCGTAGCGGGCGAAGAGATAGTGCGTCAGGTCGTCGAATTGAACGATGCCGTCGGGTGAGAGTAGGCCGAATACGGCGGAGAGGGCCAGTCCGGCAAGTGCCAGCCCGGCGGCCCGGCGGTCTTGTGCGGCGCGCTGTTCGGCCTTCGACGTTAGTTGGGGTACGATCATTTTGACATCATCGTGCGTACCGCGGCGGTGTAAAGTCCGGCGATGTAAGAGGTGACAAGGTGGGTTTCGTGAACGATGTAGTGAATGTCGACATCGGACATGGATTCGTCGATCTCTGCAAGTGGGACGGCCGTTCGATCGAGGTCGAAAAGGCGGCGGTTCCCGCGGGCCTCGAGCCGGCCGCCTGGATCGAGCGAATGTCGCCGCGAGCGGGTTTCGATCTCGTCGTTCGCTCGACTCGACTCCCGAGCGGCGCGGCGGCCGATATCGCAAGTTCGTCACGGGTTTGCGGGGCGCGTTCGTGCAGGGTCGTGCCGGCCGACTGCGCGGCCGATCCCGGCGCGGCGGCGGCGCGGCACGCCGCCGACCGAAATCGATTGGGGAAGATTTGCTCGGTCGAGATCGGGGCTGCCGAGGTGCGGGTTGGGCTGATCGATCGACGGGGCCGGTGTTTATCGAGCAAGACGATTCGGATCCCGGACAGGGCGTCGGGATCGAACGCCCGGGTGGATCCATTGTTCGTCGCATCGGCGATTCGGCAGGTTATGAATGCATCGGGCGAAGGGGTATTGCCGTCCGACACCGAGGCCATTCCGATCGTATGCTTCGGCGGGGCCGGTCCGGCGGTTGCTACCATGCTTGCCGATGCGTGCAATACGCGGACGGTGCTGATTCCGGTGTATGCCGGGACGCTGGCATGCGTCGGCTTGCTGCTGGCCGACATCGTGTTGGACCTTCGTGAAGAAGTTGAACCGCGCCCGCTGGACCTGTCGCGGCTGCGTCGCCAATTCGCGGGCATGATGGATTCCGCCGCCACCGCAGTGACGCGGCAAGGGTACGATATCGACGATACGGTTTGTTCTCGGTTCGTCGAGCTGGGGATTGCCGGGCAGGTAGAAGCGGTTGAAATGGAAGTCGAATCGCTGTCGATCGCGGATGCGATTCTGCAACGATTCAGCGAATCCGGATTGGGCGATTCCGGGCAGACTCCGGAAGTTCGGGCGATTCGAGTCGGTGCGACGATCGCGACTTCCAAGCCGGCGTTGCCCTTGCCAGTACTTCCGTCCGCTCGCCGTTCGGTTGAACAATCATCGGAGGACAGCCTTGGAGCGCATATGGAGACGCGAGTCGATCGCCGGGAACTGGCGGCCGGCTCGGTCGCGGTGGGGCCCGCGACGATCACCGAGCGGCACACGGAGACTCGGGTGGGTTCCGGCTGGCGGGCCGACGTTCAGCCGTCCGGGGATATCTTGATGGGCAGGGAGTCGTGAGCGGCGATGGGGTCGTCAATCGGGACGTCAATCGTTGTGGGCGGCGGGTTCTTCGACAAGGTCGTTGCCGCTCTCGTCGTATCCCATTTCTTCATAGAATTCTTCTTCGATCGCCCCGAGCGCGATCAAGCGCTGATTGGCCTTGACCGCCCAGGTCGTTGCGGGCCATTTTTCGAGAATGACTCTGAAGTAATAGGCGGCCGCATCAATCTTGCCGATTCGCTCGTAGTATCGACCGATCGTGTAGTCCTTTTGGGCCCTCGACTCCTTGATCCGGGCCAGTGTCTGGGGTACCTGGGCGTCCGCGGCGTAGGTCGGGTAACGCCGAAGGAAGTCCTGAAAGTAGACCTCCGCCTCCAATAGGTCGGCGTCGTCGAATTCCACCCCCGGAAACCGCGCCAGGGCCGATTCGCCGCTTCTGCGCATCGCTACGCGATGGTATTGTCCGCGCGGATAATCCCGTGCGAGTCTGGCATAGGCCAATTCGGCCTCTTCGAATTCGCCTGCATTGAAGTGATAGTCGGCCTTGATCCGCAAGGCCCGT
>JAPULF010000207.1 GCA_027295245.1 Planctomycetota bacterium | reverse complement strand
GGGTCAACGGTGAACGGTCGGCATCGCCGGCCACTCGGTCATCCGCGGGCATGAATCCACTTGGCCGTTCTCTCTATCAGGCGCCGATCCACGTGACCCGGTGTCTGATACTGCGCCGGCGTGGATTTCCCCTTGCCGGCGGTCAAGAGGTGATCCAGCTTGCCGAACTTCTTGAGAGTGACGTTCTTTCGACCGCCAAGCTCTTTCTTCCAGATCGCGAAGTCCTTCTTGGAAACCTGGTAATCGCGGCCGCCGTGAATGATCAACATGGGTTTCTCATACTTCAGCGCGTATTTGACAGGGGCCATCTTGTCCAGGCTCGCCCAATACTTGGCCGGGGCGCCCAAGAGCATATCCCCCGGCTTCCAGGTACCCTTGCGCAACTTGTCGACCGCCGCCCTCGTCTCGTCGATATTGGCCTGCTCGGCGTCGTCCACGGTTCCGTCGATCGCAGCCAGATACGGGATCTGGTCATCGACCAGTTCATATACGGGTCGGGCCGGCGCCGCGAGCATGATGACGCCCGCGATGCCCGACTCCTTCGTGGCGATGTACGGCGCGGCACCGGCGCCAAGACTGTGCCCCACGAGGAAAACACGGTCGGATCGAATCGCATCGTGGCCGATGAGCAATCGGACCGCGGCAATCGCGTCGTCCGCAACTTCCGAATCGATCGTGATCGCTTCAGGATCCATCGATGCGCCGTATTTGTAAGTGCGCTTTTCATATCGAAGGACGGCGACGCCGAGCGTGGCCAGGCCTCCCGCAATGTCCTTGAACGGCTTTCGGCCGAAGACCGTCTCATCGCGGTCGTGCGGACCGCTGCCGTGCACCAAGGCAACCGCCGGAAATGGACCGTCGCCGACGGGTACCGTCAGCGTCCCCGGCAATTGGAATTCTCCGGATGTAACGCTGACCTCTTCCTCCCGGAAACGCGACGAATCCACGTAGTCCGGCGCGGCATATTCCACTAATTCGTTGGCGGGCAAGAATAATAGCCCCGCCACCTTGCCGTCCTTGTCAATCGAGATTCGGGCCTTGAGCGGCCCGGACTTGAATTTGCAGATCAGATCGACGGTCAGATGTTCCCCCACCGGCTTCGCGCTGGCGCTGAGTTCGCGTTCGTACGGACCCAGTGACTTGGTCAGTCCCTCCCAGACTTCCTTCAGTTTCGGCGCGGGAAGCCCTTCCTTGACTCTGGCGTCGCAGGCCGAGAGAAACGCATCGTATTTCCCGGTACGAATCAAATCAAACAGGGCCCGGACCTTGACGATTTCCCGGGCGTGCGGTTGCTGCGCCGTTGCAACGCCGGCCGATGAAATGAGCGCGAGCAAAGACAAAGTAAGTACGACTCGATCACAAGGCTTCATCACAATTCCTTTCGGCGCGGTGGGGAACAAGACCTTGACGCTGTCTCGAAAGTCAAAGTGGCGCCGGGTTCTCACGGGTGTAAGACGGCCCTCGGGATTCTTCCTCAGGTCTCCGGCTCGAGGATCACGGCCGTGCCGTACGCCAACAACTCGGCGGCGCCGCCCATAACGACCGACGTCGTAAACCGACAATTGATAATGGCGTTGGCCCCCAGGTCCTCGGCCTCTTCCACCATGCGATCTATGGCCTGTTCGCGGGATTCGGCCATCAGTTTGGTGTACTCGGCAATTTCGCCGCCGACCATGTGGCGCAGGAGGGCGAGAATGTCCTTGCCTATGTGGCGGGCCCGGATGGTATTGCCCCGAACAAGCCCGACAGTCCGCGCCACGGTTCTCCCCGTTACGCCCGACGCGGTCACGACAATCACTCGGTTCATAATTCGACATCCTTATACCGGTCGGTCTTTCTGGCCCGAAGTCGGTCCAGGATCACCGAGAGAAGCAACAGTGCAGACCCGCCGACCACCCCGGCCACCGCAATCTTGACCAGTGCGTCGACGGTGTCGTCGGTTGCGAATTCGTAAATCGCGTAGCCGGCGAGGATGGCGCCTCCGATGAGCGCCAGCAGCCAGCCAAGGCCGCGACTCGTCTTGGTAACGACAATCGGCATCATTCTGCTCCACTGTTCGGGGGTCGGCTCGGGCGTGTGCAACCCGCCGATCCCGGCACTGACTCTCTTTAATTCGGCGAGCGTCTTTCCGCACGCCCCGCACGAATCGGCGTGGACTTCCACCCGTTGGCGATCCTGCTGCGTCAGCTCACCGTCCAGGTAAGCGCTCAGCATTTCCTCGATCGTGCGGCAATGATCCATCGGCTACAGAAAATCCTTCAATCGCTCGCGAAGCAACATTCGGGCACGGTGCAACCGCGACATCACTGTCCCCTGGCTGATTCCCAGGACGGCCGCGATCTGCGAATACGAGAGATCCTGAAAATCCCGCAGCAAGAGAATCTCCCGGTGAGGCAAGTCCAGCCTTTCCAACTCTTGAAAGAGCCGGACGTTGAACTCTCGCCGTTCCGCGCCGATATCCGGCCGGTCTGCCGGCGCGGCCGGCAGGTCCTCCACTTCGACGGACCCGCCCCCGCGATGTCGGCGCTTGCGAAGCTGGTCGATGCAGTGGTTTCGCAGCACCCTGAAAAACCACGCCGCCGGATCCTGACCCGGCCGAAGATTCTTTCGCCTCGACCACAGAACACTCAAGCCTTCCTGCACCGCGTCGGCGGCGTCATCGGCATTGCCCAACAGGTGCATCGCAAGCGCAAATCCCTTTCTCTGAAATCTCTCCGCCAAAGCGTCCAAATCAAATTCCGCTTCCACGCCCGTGGTCTTAACCTCGCATCCACCCGATCGCCAGGGGGCAGTCGAGGTTCACGAGTCTTTACGGATGGACGGCGGTTTTATTCCCCGAAAGACGCGGTTCGGCACGCGGCCGCGTGCTCCTCGTCGGGTTCCGGACCGTTGATTTGAGGCGAAGGGGGCAGCCAATTGTGCGTCACCTCGTCCGTGATCAGGTCGGCATACTCGTTGGCGAGCGACTCCATTTCCACGCCGTCAATCCACGAGAGGTTGAATGTCATACAGTCCCGGTACCGACAGAAAACGGCATTCCAGCCCGGCGGGTTGCTGACCACGCCGCCCAACCACACGCGGCGAATCGTCGCTCCGGCCAGGGTCGTCCACCGAGGGTCGGAGCCGACGTCGAAATAGGAGAATCCGGAGTGAATGGGCGTGTTGCCGATCGCCGAGCACATCAGGCGGCGATAGAGACCCGGCTGCAACTGGCCGGCCATCCACAACAGGGCCCATTGCTTGACGTCGGCGCGATGCCGGCGGAAATTGGTGACTTGACGATGAACCTGCTCGACGTGCATTCGCATGTCGTTCATTTCGAAAGCCGAAGCGCACAAAGTCGGAACGCTGATGAAATTACCGGTCAAGGGCCTCGGGGTCGCGACCGTGCTGACCCGCATGGGGTATGCGATTCGGTATACATCCGTCCCGATACCGTGACGCGTGTATTGGCGGTGCAAGGCGCGCAACACGCACGCGGCCAGGAATCGCACGATCGGATTCAAGGCCGCCGCGGTCGCAAAGAGACCGCGCCCGTTGGGCATGAGATGCCGCGCGTTTGCGTGAATTCGTCGGAACTGCTCCGAGGATCCGAGCCGAACCACAAAGCGATGAGCGGCGCCGTCGCCGGGCGACGCCGTCGCGAGATGGCTCGTCTTCATTTTGCTCAATTGCGATTGTTCGTCGAGTCCCTCCCGAAAGAGCCGCCAGCGTTTCCGCAACGAGAGGCCCGCGAGCGGGTCGGGCGGCTCGCGAGTGTCCAGGAGACCCGGCGGCGGATCCGTCGCGCGATCCTCTGCAAGCCGCGACAACTCGCGCAGAAACCAGTGGGCCCCCTCGGCGTCCATCAGGGCGTGCGGCCAAAGCAAACAGACGCGCGACTGTCCGTCGGGACCGTCGAAATGAACGAGCCTGACGAGCGGCGGCCGCGTGAGATCCCATTCGGTGTTGATCGACTTTCGAATCGCGGCCTCGACAAGGGCCGTCCAGTCGCACCGATCTCGCAAATCGTGATAACGATATGCACGATCGGCGTAGTCCGTTTTCGAGTTGTGCTCCCAAAACGCCCGAGTGCGCGACAAGGAGTACTTCACCCCGCCGGAAACGGCCGGATAGGTCGCCATTGCCCGACGAAGCGACGCTCGCAGGCGGGCGCCGTCGGGATGGCCGTCCAAATCGAGCACGTAGTAGCATGTGAACGAACAACCGTCGCGCCGCCCCTCGCCGCGCTGTGTCACCAGAAAGTGATAGTCGAACGGCGAGAGCCGAATGCGATGCGAACTCGAATGATTGTTGCCGTTTCCAGACATGGTCAAGCCCGACTGCGCTACGTTCGCCCAACGTGTCGTTCCGCGCCGGCACCGCTATAACTCGACCGGTCCCATAGGCAGTGCGACAAACCGGAAAAGTAACGGAAATCGGCAAAGTGCGAAAGGAAGGATCCCGCCGAGCGAAAGAACTCAATCAACAGAACCAAAGGAGGCTTGTCCGGAATTCCTGGAAAAACGCACCGTGGCAATGACGGCCCGATGATCGGAAGCCCCGCTCTTGATGACGCGATAATCGAGCACTTGCCCGTGGCCGCGCGTGAAAATGTGATCGATCACGAACGGCAGACCGTATGTCGGCCGCGTGGCCCCGTGCCGCCCGCCGGCGGCGCGACGACAATCGGTCCAGCACCGGTTCATGACCCAACACGCGGGCGCGGGATGGAACGTGTTGAAGTCTCCCAGCGCGACGGCCGGCGTGTCGATCGTCGCGAACCGCCGTGACAAATCGCGGGCCTCTCGGAATCTTGCGATCTCGGTCGGAAGAAACGCCAACGGCGGCGGCCCCTTCATCGGCGACAGGTGAACGTTGGCGACCGTCAACCGAACGCCGCACGTTTCAACCCGGTTGGCGATGCCGTAAGGTCGCGTCCACCGGACCTTCAGAATCTCGCCGGGCCCGACGCCCCCTCGAACCAGCGTCATATTCCCGATGGCGTTCGGCGCCGCGCCCCAAAGCATCTCGTACGCGTTGGGCAACTGCAAGTCATCGATGATCCGCTCCGGCGGAGCGCCGCCGAGGCGATGATCGCGGTGGGGAACCTCCTGCAAGCAAATGATGTCGGGTCGCTCGAAACGGATCAGATCGAGCACCCGGCCCCACTTCCAGCCGTACAGAATGTTATGGGTCATGATCCGAATGTCGGCGTGGACGGTCGGCGCGGTAGTCGCAACCTGCTCGATGTCGATGCCGGCAAGCGTGTGCATACAGCGTTCGATCGGTCAGCGCGCGTTCGGCGTTTCGGTACACATGGCTCGTTCGCCAAACTGATGGGCGGTCCGAAAACGCGCCCGTTCGTGAAAGCTACGTAGGTGGTTTCTCGGTAACCTCGGATCGTCGGGCCGAGTCGTCCACGCGAAGCAGGCCGAATAACCGGCATCCGACGACCGCCAGCAGAATAACGGCGGCGTACAGCGAGATCCAGTAAACGGTCCGTAAATAAATCACGGCCGTTCCAAGACAGGTAAAGATAATCCCGAGCGAATAGCAGATCAGCACAGTCTTCCCGACCGACAGTCCGCGATCTCGCAATTGATCGTAGAAATGGCTTCGATCCCCGGTGAAGAGCGGCTTTCCGTTGAGGCCGCGCCGGGCAATGGCCAGCGCGGTATCGAAGACCGGAAACCCGAAGATCATGATCGAACCCGCCGTCACGGCAAGCGAGCCGCCGTGCGCGGAGAGGATGATCAACACGGCTGCGCTGAATCCGAGAAGCAGCGACCCGCAATCGCCCATGAAGATCCCCGCGGGATGGGAGTTGTACCGCAAGAACCCGGCACACGTCGCAAACAGGACCGCGGCCAAGACGAGGGCCACTTCGGCGGCGTTCCCGCCGTCCGGACCGCCAACCAACCAGCCCGCAAGCACCGCCTGCCCCAGCGCGGCAATCGCAACGACCCCGGCGCACAAACCGTCCATTCCGTCGATCAGGTTGATTGCGTTGCCGGCGCCCGCGATGATGAAAAACATGATCACGCCGCCGGCCGCCAGCGCCACGGCCCCCGACGTCGTCTCCCCAGTCGCGTCACCCCCTGCAAACAGACAATGGATAAGCCCGTCACCGATACCGCCCCACAACAGAACGACCGCGGCAACGGCCTGAATAAAGAGCTTGTGTCCCGGACGGATGTGACGAATGTCGTCGACCAAGCCCGTGAGCATCAGAATCGTGCCGCCGGCGATAACGTACAGAATGGTCTCGGCAAGGCCGGACTTCGAGATCGCAACGTAGATTAGTGCGACCACCCAACCGAGATACATCGCAAGACCGCCCAGATAGGGAATCGGACGGTCATGCGGCTTCAGGCCGTCGTCGGGCCGGTCGTAGAGCGACCACGCAATGGCCAGCCGCCGCACCACCGGTGTGGCAACCAGCGTGACGGCCAACGCAATCGCAATCGGCCCGACAACCATCCGGGCCAATTCGAGAAGCGAGTCAGCCGATTCCGCCAAGACCATCGGGCGCCACCTCGACATTACCACGGCAGCGGCACCGAGGCCCCGAGCCCCGGTCCAAGCACAACGGCGTTCAAGAGCAGGCGATCCGTGCCTCGAAAAAAGCCACGGAACGTCGGGTCGGTCGCGAAGAGGATCAGTTGACCGCGATCGATCCGCTCGCGGGTCAGGTACGCCCCGTCGGCCAGCCGCCCCCTGGCTTCCGGCCAAAGCAGCCCGCTCAATCGCAAGGACCCCGCCTCGGCCAATCGGGCCGCCGTCTCGACAGGCGGCTTCGCCATGAGCACGTGCCGCAAGCCGTACATGACGGGAACCCGACTGCGCATCCCGTGACCGAGCCAATGTTCCGGAAGAAGATCGGCCCGTAGCACGACGCCGTGCGGCATGAATCGCCGGGCCCATTCGTCGTGTCTCTTAAGCGCATCCACGTCGTCGATCTCGATCCGTTGGCTCGTGGGGCGCGTGGTCGAGAAGCCCTTGTCGGGGTCGAATTCCCAGACCTGATCGACGTCAACCGATGGGGCGTCGGCGGCACGTTCTCGCCAGACCGCCTCCGCATAGATATCGATGTCCTTCAGCACGTCCCGCCGCAGCCGGACCGAACCGAGCCCTGGGTCGTTCGCCAACGCCGCAGCCGTGCCGCCGATGGCAACCAACGTTCCGCCCTCTCGTATCCATGCCCCGAGCCGGTCGCGAATACCTTGATCCAATGCGCTCTTCAGAGACCTGCCGTTCGATGCATTCGGCAAGATGATCACGTTGTACTTACGAAGATCGTACCTCGCCAGCGCGTGCGCTTGCAGCCGGGATATGCGAAGCCCGGTCCGCGCATCCAGCAGGTGCCAAATCGAGCCGTAGGAATAGGCCGAAAAAGGGTCGTTGCCGATCAGTGCGATCCGCGGTTCAGTCAGCAAGGGAAATTCGCCGCCCCCGAGATCCGGACCGTCGCCGCTACGCGCGGTGGTCGCCACGACGCCGACCCCATCCGGCAACCCGGCGACCTCGTTCTTCAACTTCGACATGCGCTCGGCGTTTTCGTGGCCCCGAATCAGGAAGGTACCCGAAGGAAACGATCGCCCCGAAGAAACGAAGGGCTTTTTCGCGGCACGAATGTGCCAACCGGATTGAAGCAATCGTCCCGTAAGGGCGATTGCGGCATCGTCGTCCCCGTCCATCAAGTATCCGTACACTCGCGCATCATCATCCAGGCCGCGACTCGGTCCCGTGATCGCGTCGCGTTTCGCCGGCCGCATGTCGGACAAGAGGGCCTTCAGGTCTCCGCGAGCCCAAAACGCCTCGACGTCATAGCCCATGGCGATGCACCAACCGGTCACGTCGTAGAGCTTCGTCTCGCCCTTCAACTCGAGTTCCCGGCGCTCGATTGCCAGAAACGCGTCGGTCAACTTCGGATCAAACTCGAGCATCCCGCGCATCAACGGACCGAGCGGTTGCTTCGTGGAAATCGCGATCGTACCGGCCGGAAACGTCCGCCGATCCTCCACCGCGCCCCAGGGATCGACCACGTCCTCGACAGTCGCACCGCCGGCGCCGACCACGTAAGCCTCGATGTGCTGCCGCTCGAGCAGATCGAAAAACTCCGCCGCCCTCGAGCGGTTCCGGCCGGGTACCAATAGAAACAGATTGCGGCCGTCGGTAGCGCGGACATCGGCGACGGCGGCCTTCTTGTCGGCGTAGAAATCAGACAGAAACGCCCTGCGGTTGGCCGCCAGCGTACGCAGATTCGACAGGGTACTGACCAACTGATGCGCTACGTCCTCGCGATAGAATCGATCCTGCCCGGTCGGAAGTCGCACCAGCGTCCCGGCGCTGCGGGACTGTTCGTAGAGAATGCCGGCGGCCCCGTGATGCATGGCCCAAACGTCCGCGAAACCGATCGCCCACGCCTCGTTCCACTCGCCGCGGTAGTAGCTCCAACCGTGCCGGTCGAATGCGTCCGCCTGGTCAGACGTGTACTTCTCAAACCATCGGAGAATGTTCGGAGGAATGTGCAGATTGAACGGTTCGGTGGGCGGACTGAACAGATACGTGTCGGTGGCGCCCATCTCATGTCCATCGACCAACAACTGCGGATGCCAATCCGCGATCGCCTTCACCCGGCCGCGCGACTCGGGATGAACGGTCACGTTCCAGTCGCGATTCAGATCGAACAGATAATGATTGGTCCGTCCCCAAGGCCAGGGCGTTCGGTGTTCAACACTCTGCACGTCTCCGGTCGGCACCTTGCCCCGGCCTTGCTGGAGCATGGACAGGTATCGTTCTCTTCCATCCGGATTCTGCAGCGGATCAATACAAACCACCACGTCCTTGAGCAACGAGAGGGTGCGCGCATCGCGGCCCGCCGCCAACCGATACGCCGCCACCACCGCCGCGTCGGTGCCCGACATCTCGTCGCCGTGAACCGTGTACAACATCCATGCAACCGCCGGCGACTTGTCGATGATCTCGGCCGCCCGGGCGTCCGTGGTCGTGCGGGGATCCGCGAGCGTTGCAAGACCCGCGCGAATCTCGTCGAGACGCCCCATATGGGCCGGATCGCTGACGACGACATAGAAGAGTTCGCGCCCCTCGTGCGAGCGGGCGTATTCTCGAAACTCGACGCGGTCGCTCGCCTCCGCCAAACGGCGAAGGTAGAGCTTCACTTCCATGTGCCGAATCGGCCGCGAGCCCATCTCGAAGCCAAGCACGTCGGCCGGAGTCGGAATCGACGGGTCGAATTTGATTCCATCTTCACCCGCGATGCTCAGCACCGATGAGGCTACCGATGCGACATCGGCGCCCGGATCGGCGATCTTCGGTTTGCCGCCCGCTTGAGCCGGGCCTTTCGAAGTCTGGGCCTGACAGGCCGCCCCCCAGCAGATCAAGAGGACAACACAAGCCGTGAATCGATCGCAATATTCCGACATCGTGGACACTTCCCTATCGAGTGCGGCCCGCCACCGCTCGACGTTGATCGGCCGACAGGGCATGGGTTAATGGAAACAAGCCGTATGATGCGACCACAATGCCAAGCCAAGTCGAGTGGTGCCCCGAGCCAAGATCCCCTACCGGGTAGGGATCCCCCCGCTCATCGACCACGTCGACCCGCATGGACATGAGGCTGCCTGAAAACGGAGAGAGAGGGATTCGAACCCCCGGTGCAGTCTCCCGCACACACGCTTTCCAAGCGTGCTCCTTAAGCCACTCGGACATCTCTCCACGGGACAACGGGTCCAGCGTATCGAGAGCATTTTGGCAGCGACACGCCGTATGTCAACCAAACGCGCCCGTGCGGGACGCGACGCCCCCCGCCCGATAGGATATCGTCTACACTTGCGGGCAACCGGTCCGGAAACAAGACGCAAGAACGAACGGAGGCGACCATGGTCACGATCGGAATGAACTATCGGGTGCTGCCCGGCAAGGAAGAGATCTTCGAGTCCGCCTTTCGAAAGGTGATCCACGCGATGGCATCGATCGAGGGACACACGTCGTCGAATATGTACCGCGACATCGACGACGCCAACACCTACGTGATCCTGAGCGTGTGGTCGGACAAGACGGCCTTCGATGCCTTTATCGCGTCGGACACGTTTCGCAACGTCGCCAACTGGGGCAAGGAACAGATTCTGGCCGGCCGCCCTCTGCACACGACCTACTCACACTGATTTGAGCATCCGGGGAACCTACCGGTGAACGACAAAGCCGACGCGGCATACCGGCGAAGTTGGCCGTATTTTTCGGCGCCGCTGTCGACGTACCTTCTTGTAATGGCGCCGATCTGCGGGCTGGAGGCATTTCTGCTGTGGGCCCCGATGCCCGCATGGATGCGCTGGTCGGCGGGAATCGTGGTGGTGATGAGTGCGTTCGTATTCTCGCGGGGGTATATGCGGCGATTGGTGCTCGGCGAAAAGGGAGCCCGCCTGACCGGACTGACCGGCGCAATCGAGATCGCGTGGCCGAGCGTGCGACGCGTGGGGGTTTATGCTCCCGGTGGCGGCGTCGGTTCTGCCAAATGTGTATACATTACGACGCGCGACGAAGTGCCCGGCGGCAGATGGGACATCGGACCGGACGTCATCCAGCTCCAAGACCGGGACGGCCTGCTCGAGGCCATTCAAGAAGCCCGCTCCCGCGCGTCGCGCCTAGAGCCCCATTCTGAGCAACACGACGTATAGCGGATTCCATAATTGAATGATCAACTCCTCGCTCTGCGCCGAATCGGCGAGGCTGACCAGACCGAACACGAGGTACTCCAGTAGGGTAGAGAACATGCCACGACTCCAAGTTGTTTTTTTAGAGAACCGGCCAATCCGCACCGACGGCGCCGGAAAGGAATAGCCTACAACCCGCGTGCCAGCCCGTTCGACATCATCGAAAGCCCGCTGAGAGCGCGCCAGGGCATTTCGCTGGGCAACATTGCCCACCGGGCAATTTCGCAACTGGGTAGTATCTTCCAGCGTCCGAAGTCTGGTGCGATCCGAATAGGATGCGGACCCTGCAGTCGCCAAGCGGGCTCTCAATCCATCGAATCCGATAAGTCTCCCCAACGCCGCAAACCACGGATCGGATCGAATCAGGTTCGGACCGCGACCCAAAGTTGGCCGAAAGCATGAACGGGTTGGGGACGGTGCAGAAGAAATCGTAGACCGTCCAATCCCCCCCGCAATTACCCGGCGGCGCCGCGAACGTGTTCGAGCACGTCCTTGGGTGAGAGCCGATCCTGGATGCGACGTGAAACATGCCGCCAGAGAATCTTCCGGTCGGGCCCGATCAAAACGTGCGCCGGAATGGCGACATCGGTGCCCTTGGGACCTTCGCCCGCGTGGACAAGTCCGTATGCCTTGATGGCTTCACGCGCCTCGTCGGCAAGAATGGGAAAACTGAGGTCGTTCTTCTTGACGACTTTTCTTGATTCGGACGGGGCGTCCACGCAGACGGCCATGAGCTTCACACCGGCGTCTTCGAAATCTGAACTGATCTGATCGAGCCCGACGAGCTCCTGAACGCAGGACATTCACCAGTGGCCGCGATAGAAGACCAGTAACACGCGACCCTCGTCCAGACTGTCGGCGAGCGAGACGGTGCGCTTGGTGTGGTCGCGCAATTCGAAGTCGGGGGCGACATCAAGTTGCTCGAAAGCGTCGGCGGCGGGCAAGGCCGCCTCGCCATAAAACCCGTAGACGAATAACAGCGAGAACCCGATCGACGCAAGCGCCGGAAGGCG
The DNA here is from genome assembly GCA_027295245.1 of Planctomycetota bacterium. GTDB lineage: Bacteria > Planctomycetota > Phycisphaerae > UBA1845 > UTPLA1 > JAPULF01. The sequence goes on along the minus strand of JAPULF010000207.1, from coordinate 504 downwards.
AACGCGCCACCGCCGATCTCGTCGCATGGCCCAGAGCACGATTAAAAGGCCCGCACCCATCGATACCCATGCCGGCAGGCCGGTTCTCCAAAGCCAAGTGTGCTCCATGAGCAGGATCCACGCAACGGGTCCCGCCAGCGTGAGCAGCAGGCCGATTAGCGCGGGGATTGCGGCCCGTTTTTGTGTAGCGACATTGACATCAGGTTTCGTCATGGATGCCAGTTTACGTCCGTCGAAAGTTGCCGCAAGTCCCATATCGATCAGGCGCTATGGCCCCAACCTGCTCATTTCTTCCGCCGTCGGAAAACTGCGCTCACGATAATAGATGGCACCACTCGCCCCCCAGCGCGTTGTCTCAATAACCTCGCCGAGGCGGATCATCGGCCAATAAACAACAAAAAAGGCCATATCCAGCGAGTCATTCTCTGAGAAGTAATAGTAGCGCATGTTTGCACGCGGAGCGACAAGCCCGATCTGCCACGCGAAACACAACGTAAGGTAGTA
>JAPULF010000206.1 GCA_027295245.1 Planctomycetota bacterium | reverse complement strand
ACGCGAAAGCATCCCGTGTGGGGCGACGGGCTTGACGGGTATCGAGTGGAAATCGAGCGGCGGCCTTTCAACAAGTACATTGCACCGGGTCTCACATCCGGAGCGTCGAACCCCCTGACGGAGAATGCCGGTGGGATCATCCGGAATTACATTTGCCCTTCCGACAAGCACGATTCCACGCCGTTGGTCGACGCGAGTTCCACGATTGACGAGAATCTGCCGCCGTCCTGGCAGGTCAACGGAAACAGCTTCGCAATCAATTGGTATTGGCTCGAAGGCCCGCCCTGGAACGGATCAGACTACATCGGCGGACCTAACTCTCCGGCCGGAGCACCCGGCTTTATGACCCTGGCCGGAGAGCAAATGCTCAACAAGAAGATCGGCGGCGCGGCTTCCAAATTCGTGCTGTTCATGGAAAACTCGATGAATTCGTACATGTACCTCGCGAGGCCGCCCGAAGGGCCTGGAGAGTCCCAGGTCCCCGATCATCTTCACGGGCTGAGCTGGCACCGAAAGTTCTCGAAGTACACGATGGGCTTTTACGACGGCCATGTGGAATTCTCCAGGGTGAACACGCGGTATACGAAGAGCGAGAACTACGACACCTGGGCGGAACCGAACACGCCGTCCGGATACCCGTAGCGCCATGCCGGGGGGCGAGATCATTCGTCGTCGGATTGCACGGGTGTGTCCGGCGGACGCGGTTTGGGGGGCCGGGGCGTGCCAACCCGACCGCTTTTCGCGGCGTTGCGGGGCGGTTAAACTAGCGGTCTCGAATTCAGCACGATGATGCCGACTTGTACGGAGAATAAAGAAATGTCCACGAGAAACGAATTGATGCCCTTTCCGCGATCATCGGTCTTGGTTTTGTCCGTCGTTTTGACGGGCGCGTTTTTGTCGCCGCCGGCTTTCGGCATGGACGACGATGAGCCGAGTTTCAGCAAGCTCGCGCAGCAGATGCAAACCGCGCATCGCAACGGCAAGTACGAGAAGTCGCTGGAGTTGTCGGAGAAGATGCACGAGATGCGGCCGGACGATAAGGGGCCGGTTTACAACATCGCGTGCGCCCATTGCCTGCTGGGGGACAAGGAGAAGGCGTACACGTGGTTGGAAAAGGCGATCGACAAGGGGTACTCCGACGCCGACCACATGACGAACGACTACGACCTGCGAACGATTCGCGGCGAGCCGCGCTTCCGAAAAATGCTGCGGCAGCTTCGGGACAAAAAGCGCAAGCCTGGAAAGCAGGCGGGCGAACGCGACGCCGCCCCGCCCGAGCCCAAGGCGAAACCGCCGGAGATGACGGGCGAAGAGCGCCAGGCGAAGATCGGCGAGTTGACGCGCAAGCTGATGGAGGCCGCCGGAGCGGGGCGCAACGAGAAAGCCCTGGAATACGCGGAGCAGGCTCTCGAAGTGGGCGACACCGGGCTGACGAACTACAACGTTGCCTGCATGCACTCGCTGTTGGGTCACGAAGACAAGGCATTCAAGTACCTCAACATCGCGGTTGAAAAGGGCATGGGGCGTACCTTGATGGTCGACCAGATCGAGGGCGACGCGGACTTCAAAAACATTCGAGAGGATTCGCGATACAAAGACATACTGGAAAAGGCCCGCAAATCCGACAAGCGCCGTGCCGCGCCGGACCGTCCGGAGGAGAAGGACGTCAAGGCTTCGTTCAAGATCACGCTTCCGGATGACTTCGACAAATCTAAGAAAGCGCCGTTGATCGTGGCGTTGCACCATTATCACGGCAACATGGGTCGGACGATCGACCGCTGGAAGGACGCCGCGGACGAGGTTGGCGCGATCCTGTTGACGCCGCAGGGCACGGTCGAGATGGGCGGCAATCAGTATCACTGGGGCGACGACCTGGACACGATCGAGGACAACGTTCTGGATGCGATCGACGATGTGATGGATGAGTACAAGGTCGACAGCCACAAGGTCGTGCTCGGGGGCTTCAGTCAAGGGGGTTGGGCGACCTGGGGGCTGGCCCTGCGAAACCCCGACTTGTTCGCGGGGATCATTCCGGTGTGCGGACGGTTCGAGCCGGAATCCGAGTCGGCACTCGGTCGGGACGGTCTCGAGAAACTGCGGGTCTTCATCATGTTGGGTGCGGACCTGCGGGAGCAGGTGATCGACGGGAACAAAGACGCCGCCCGGCGGCTCCGCAAGATCGGGGCCAAGGTCAAGACCAATGTTTATGAAGGCATCGGGCACAGCTTCCCGGAGGACCGGACCCGAGAGCTTGTGAAGGCGCTGCGGTTCGTCTTCGACGATTAGAAACTGAATTATACACCCGTCTATTTACTTGGGCCCGCGCGGGGCGTCGCGGTTGTTGACTGCCCGGCCGGCTCGAATCTTTCGACGACGGCGCAGGCGGTCGAGTCGCTCCAGACGTTGATGGACGTTCGATACATGTCGAGAATGCGGTCCACGGCCAAGATCAGACCGACCGCGTCCAGCGGGAGCCCGACCGCACCCAGCACAACGACCATCATGACGGTTCCGGCGTGAGGAATGCCGGCGGCGCCGACGCTGGCCAGCAACGCGGTGATCGCGACGATGGCCTGTTGGGCCATGCCGAGATCGAATCCGTAGGCCTGGGCTATGAACAAGACGGCGACGGCTTCGTAAAGAGCGGTGCCGTCCATGTTGATCGTGGCGCCGAGGGGGAGCACGAACGAACTGATGCGGTTGCTGACGCCGGCGTTTTTCTCGACACAGTTCATGGTGAGCGGGAGGGTTCCATTGCTGCTGGCGGTGCTGAATGCCGTCAGGAGGGCGGGCGACATGGATCGGAAGTACGCCCAAGGAGAGCGGCGGGCGAGCAGCAGGAGCAACAGGGGCAGCGTGATGAATGCGTGAAAGCTGAGCGCGAGCGCCACGGTGAGCATATACCAGCCCAGCGCGATGAACACGTCGACGCCCTTGCCGGCGGAGGCGTAGAGCATGAAGCCGAGCACGCCGATGGGGGCGAAACGGATGAGGAACATCGTCATGCGCATCATGACGTCGAATGCGGAGGAGAAGAACTTCGTCAGGAACGTGCCGGCGTCGCCGCCGACAATGGTAATGAAGACGCCGAAGAGCAGGGCGAAAAAGATGACGCCCAGGATCGACGTGTTGGTCGGGTCGGCGAGGGCGGAAAAGGGATTGGCCGGGATCAGGGTAAACAACTGATCCCAAAGGATTTCGCCGACGCCCCGATCCGCGGCCGCGACGCTTTCGCTGACGGCTTCCTTGCCGGCTTCGAGTTTTGCCAGGTCGGCGCCGACGCCCGGCTTGAGGATGTTGACCATGATGATGCCGGTGATGATGGCGATCATGCTCGTGGAGATGTAGTAGACCATCGTACGGCCGCCGAGACGGCCGAGGCCCTTGATGTTGCCGGTGCCGGTGACGCCGGTGACGAGGGAGGTGAGTATCAGGGGGGCGACGATCATCTTCAGGAGTTGCAGAAAGAGGTCGCCGACGCCCTTGCCGTAGCGCGCAATGATGTGGGGCCAGGGTTCGTAGACAATCAGCTTGTTGTCGGATTGCCGGATGACGGTGTATTGGCGGCCGGCGCCGCGGTCACGGACGATCCATCGCATCTTGTCGGGTTTTGACACGACGACGTCTTTAGATAGCGGCGTGCCCTTTTCCTTAAAC
>JAPULF010000205.1 GCA_027295245.1 Planctomycetota bacterium | reverse complement strand
AACCCGTCGAAATCGAAGGCTGGGGGATCGCACTCATCCAAAGTGAAGTTTTTGTCGCAATCGAGTCGCGGGTCGGCTTCGATTTCGCAGCCGTCCGGGACGCGGTTCTCGTCGCAATCCGCGCAGCTCGGGTCCTCGACGCACGCCGCGATGTCGCAACTGTCGATGACCTGATTGCCGTTGCAGTCGGGCGCGGAGCCTTCGTCGAGTTCGCAGGCGTCGATTCGGAAGTTATCGTTGCAGTCGATCTCGGAGGCGGCCGCAATCTCGCAACCGTCCGGCACGCCGTTCCCGTTGCAGTCCGCGCAATTCGGGTCCTCGACGCAGCCCGCGATGTCGCAACTGTCGATGACCTGATTGCCGTTGCAGTCCAAGGCCGATCCATCGGCCAGCTCGCAGGCATCGATGCGACCGTTGCCGTTGCAATCGAGGCTCGGATCACCCGCGATGTCGCAGGAATCGGGCACCAGATTGCCGTTGCAATCCGCTTCGGCCGCCTCGGCGATATCGCACTCGTCGGGTACGCCGTTGCCGTTGCAGTCGGGCTGGGGCTGACACACGTCCGGCACGCCGTCGGGCTGGCAGTCGGCAGCCCCGCCCGCGATATCGTCCGCATCCGCTAGGCCGTTGCCGTCGCAGTCGGGTGACACGGTGACCTGCACGATGTCGGAGGCGGTGGTGTCGGTTCCCTCGCCGATCGTCAATTCAAACGAGAACACCGTGACGGCTGCGACCCCCGGGGCCGTGAACGAGGGCGACGCGGTATTCGCGTTGGCAAGGGCAATCGGCAACGGACCGCCCGTCTGGCGCCAGTCGAAGACAATGGGCACGCAACTCGAATCGCGCGGCGGCGAGGCGTCCGCCAACGTGACCAACGCGCCGCTGACGACCGACTGGTCGAGCCCGGCATCGGCGATCAACGGGCACGGCGGAGTCGGCGCCGGCACGCCCCCGATCACGAACTCGAAGGTTTCGCCGAACGAAAAATCGCGACCGTTCAGCAACTCGACTTGGACGAGGATTTGATTGTTCGACACGGCTCGAGCCGTCAGGATGATCCGAGTCGCGACGGTGCCCACGATGGTCATCTGGGCGGTCGGGCCGTCGGCGGCCAGGTTTCGCATCGTGCTTCGGACCTGAAACACGTCGTTGAAGAACGTCGACTCGACGGCGACCTCGACACCGGACGCATTCACGATCCGCAAGGTGACGCGCAGATCGATCGGGTCGCCGACCGGACCGGTGCCGTTCAGGCAATCAAGCCCCGAGGCAACGACACATGCCATCAGCAGTAGACCGGCTCCGGTCTTTGTACGCATTCTCGTCGACCCCCCGGCCGGTTCGCGACGCAGGAAGGACTTACAAGCCCCCGTTCGGTCGCAAGCGACGCGATCGCTTGTGCGGCGCAAAGCCGTGATGTCGATTCTACGACGCATGGGATGGAATAATCTCTAACGATCCGTAAGAAACCGGCGGAATCGGATGCGAAGACGTCAACCAATTATACCCGGCCTCGGTCCCCAAATCCGGACCGTTGGGCGACCGAAAACCGATGTACTATCGGTCCTCTTGTCCGGGCCATTCGATCGCGCGTCCTTGCCGGCGGTTTCGTTGCGTCCGCAAATTGGTATTATGCCGCATCTTCGGCTCGCTCGAGACGATCCGGAAATCTGGGCCGCTCCACTCGCCGGCTTTGAAGGGCAACCGACGTGAACAGCAAAAACCAACCGAAACCGAAGTCCCCCGCCCGGCGGTCCAACGTGTTGGTCGAGGCCCCGGCTCGCTTGGTGCGTTGCGCGATCGCCGGGGTGCTGATGGGACTGGCCAACCTGGTGCCGGGAGTCAGCGGCGGAACCATGGTGCTCATCATGGGTCTGTACGACGAATTCATTTCGAGCATCGCGGATGTCACGCGCTTGAAATTCCGCACGCAAAGTATCCTTTTTCTCGGCATCTTGGGCGGCGCGATCGCCGTCACCATCGTGGCGCTATCCGGAAAGATGGCCGTTTTGGTGGAAGAGCAGCGCTCGGTCATGTACGCGCTGTTCATCGGATTGACGCTGGGCGGGGCTCCGCTCCTCTGGCGGATGGCGAAGCCGATCAAGGCCCCCGCCTTCATCACGCTGGGGTGCGGCTTCGGCCTCATGGTTGCACTCGCGGTGATGAGCCCCGCCGCCGAAACGCCGAACGACGACGACGACGAGACTTCGGTCGTTGAACCGGTGGATCATTCGTACGGCCGCGACGTCGCCGCGGGCGTCCTGGGGATGGGCGCGATGGTGCTGCCGGGTATCTCGGGGGCATTCATGTTCTTGATCATCGGGCGCTACGAGGCGATCCTCACGTCGATTTCCCAAATCAAGGAATATGCGCTGTCGTTCGGCAAGAGCGGCGACTTGGAGGCCTTGCACGTCCTGGTGCCGGTGGCGATCGGCGCGATACTGAGTCTGTTGGTGGTGACCAATCTCATGAAGTGGCTGCTGCACCGCCACAAAAAGGCGACGGTCGGCCTGCTTTTGGGGATTCTGCTGGGATCGGTCATCCGGCTTTGGCCGATGCAGCCCGACAGCACCGGCGGCGACTACGCCAAGGCGGTTCTGGCCGTGGCCGTGGGCGTTGCGCTGACGACCGGGCTGGCCCGCATTGGCAACAAACCGGCCTCCGTCAAGCGGGCGTGATCGTCGCGGACCGGCTTGGTTGGCACGTATTCCGCGATCCATGTTAGAATGACGGCATGTCGCCCGGAAACCGGCGCGGCGGTTGGGCCCGGAATCCAAGACTTCGAAGCGGCTGCGACAGCCGATAGTCGGTACCAATGACGTCGATGGTAGAGCAATCCGTGCAGTGCCAGGCCCCGGCAAAAATCAACATGACCCTGGCAGTCTTGGGTCGGCGTGCGGATGGATTTCACGACATCGAGTCGTGGGTCGTCCCGATCCGGTTGTACGACCGGCTGACGATCACCCCCTCGGACCGCCTTTCCCTGACGGTGCATCCTGATGACGCGGGCGTTCCGGCGGATCGAAGCAACCTGGCATGGCGGGCGGCGGAGGCGATCGCCGAGGAATCAGGCCGCGAGCCGGAGGTGAAGATCCGACTGGAAAAGTCGATTCGGGCGGCGGCCGGTCTCGGGGGCGGCAGCAGCGATGCGGCCGCGGTCCTGCGGTGCCTGAACGAACTGTGGGGGCTCGGCTGGCCGAATCACCGACTCGCGAAGCTGGCGGGACGGCTGGGGTCGGACGTGCCGTTCTTCATCGAGGGTCGGCAGGCGGTGATCCGAGGACGCGGCGAGCGGGTCGAGCCGGTGGAATCGGGCTGGCGCGGATGGGTGGTGCTGGTCATCCCGCCGTTCGGCATGTCCACCAGGCAGGTCTACGAGAATTGCTCCGTTGGGGCGACGTCTTCGCCGAGAGTTGCCTTCGGACCGTGGGCCCAAGCCGGCAGCCGGACCTGCGCCGAAGGGCTGTTCAACGACCTGGAGCCGGCGGCCATGGAATCCGAGCCGCGGTTGGCGGACCTTTGGAACACGCTACGCACCTTGGACGGCGGACCGGTTCGAATGAGCGGCAGCGGGAGTACACTCTTCACGATACACGACAGCGAGTCGGCGGCGGCGGCATGGCGAGACCTTGCCGCGGGACGAATCGGGACGGTGGCGGAATTGAAAATCGTGCAGACGCTTTGAAATTGCATCAGGCGAAAGCGACGGAGGCGGGTTCATGATTATCACCGAGGTGCGGGTCAAGCTTTGCGGAAACCAATCGGAACGCGTTCGGGCATTTTGCAGCGTGACGCTGGACCACGATTTCGTCATTCGGGACCTGAAGGTCATCGACGGAACGAACGGTCTCTTCGTGGCCATGCCGTCGCGCAAGCTGGCCGATCACTGTCCGAAGTGCGGCTCCAAGAACCACATGCGGGCCAGGTATTGCAACAACTGCGGCGGGCCCCTGAACGAGAATCGGGCCGGTCGCGACGCCAAGGGCCGAAAGAAGCTCCACGCCGACATCGCCCACCCGATCAATGCGGAATGCAGGGAACGTCTGCAAAGCGCGGTGGTGGACGCCTTCGACGAGGAGTTCGAGAGGTCGAAGCAGCCCGGCTACGTGCCGCAACGGTTCGACGAAGACGACGAGCACGATGGTCTCGAATACACCGACCTGGTCGAGCAGCTCAAGGAGACCATGGGCTCTCGGCGTCGCGGCTCGCGCGATCCCGTCCGCGAGGCCGAACCGCCCGAGCCGTCCGCCGAGCCCGAGCCGCAATCGCCGGAGCCGGAAGAATTGCCGGAGCGGGAGGAGCCGCCGGCCCGGGTCGAGACGGCCGATGTTCCGGAGCGGAGGCCGGTGAAAAAGGGGGCCGAGACCTCCAGGCCCCCGGCCCCAGCTCGGACGCAAGAACACGAAGGCGCCGACTCAGATGATCCGTTCGCTGCCGGGATTTTCTAGGAGCCTGTGGCAAAAGGGCACTGGCTCCAAGCCGTACGGCCCTCATGTTGCCGACAACAGCGATCGGCGAGGTGCTTGTCCCCTTTTGCCACGGCCTGCCAAGTCGCAGCGATCTCCCGTCCGCCCAGGTGCGGTGATTTATTCCACGGTGTCGACTGGAAAACGAAGCAGAATCCGCGTTTCGGATGACTGCACCACGCCGCGACCATTGAAATCGGCAGTTTAAGTGGGGAGAATAGAGGGTGGAGGGGCGTTGTGATCTCATCAAGGCCCCGGCCGGATATCGAGTGGAGAGTAAAAATCAGCCTGCAGACGGAGATCAAAGTATGTCGATCGGCAAATCTTCCTGGGTAACGTGCTGCGCCGCGACACTTGTTTTTACGACGACGATTGCGAATGCACAGATCACCCTGCAGAACGACAGCGGTGCCGGTACCGTAGTTTGTACGTGCTTCGTGCCGGGTGAGGAGGCGGCCGTCTGGCTCACATCGCCCTGCGCCGGGACCCTCATCGCGGTTCAGTTCGGTTGGGGCTCGGCGCAGGGCGGGGCGCCGGACTCGCTCGAGCAGGCGATTCATATTTACGAAGCAGGAGCTTTTCCAGCTCCCGGTGCGGAGATTACGGTCGGGGATCTGGCAATCGAGGGCCCTGTACTCGTCGACGGCTTCATAAACGAGTTCGATATTACTGCATTTGCCATCCCCATTAGTGCAGACGAGACGATCGTGGTTTCGCTCGAGTTTGCACATGCAAACAACACAGGAAGCCCCTTCATACCGTCCGTCGTGCATGATGGAGACGGTTGTCAACCGGGCAAGAGCACGGTGTTCGCGATTCCTCCGAACGGCTGGTTTAGCGCTTGTGTCCTGGGAGTCTCCGGAGACTGGCTGATCCGCGCGGTAGTCGATTGCGACGATGAGAAGGGTGCGTGCTGCGAAATGGAGACCTGTTCCATGACGACACTGTCTCTGTGCGAACAAGGCGGCGGCGTCTTCCAGGGCGACGCCACTGATTGTTCGCCGAATCCGTGTGTGGAGCCGACCGGTGCCTGCTGTTTGGCGGGGGGCCCGTGCATCGCGGGCTTGACCGAATCGCAGTGTCTCGCCCAGCCCGGCACCTATGAAGGCGACGGAGTCCCGTGTACGCCGGATCCTTGTATTGATCCGACCGGCGGGTGCTGCATTGGGGCCGTCGGCTGTCTCGTGCTGACCCAGACCCAGTGTGACGGGGTCGAGGAAGGTGTGTACGCCGGGGACGATACGGATTGCAACGGCGATGCCTGTACGCCGGG
>JAPULF010000204.1 GCA_027295245.1 Planctomycetota bacterium | reverse complement strand
GACTGTCCACCGCCTGTCGTTCCATAGTGGACTAGAAAAGTCCTTGCGGTTTTTGGGAGCATCAGCCAAACGGGTTCAAAAGGGTTGTTCAATGAGACGCCATCGACTATTGCGAAAAGCCATGATGGGAGTGGTCAGCGTGTGTGCCGGCGGGTTCGTATTCCAGAGCGGCTGCACGAACTTCGTCCTGGGCATCACGCCCTGTGGAACGGTCTTTACGTTCTGCTCTCCCGCCGATCAGGCCAACCTGATATTCCAATTCCTGGATTTGCCCGACTTCGACGCCGATCCCTCGTGCACCATTCCGCTTGGGTGTGGTGACGGCGGCGTGTTGCCCCCGTTTGAAGGCGGTCCGGGTGGCGACGATCCTGACATTCCCACCGGTAGCGGCGGCGGCGGCCTTGGCGGCGGTGGTGGCGGCGGCGGTGGCGCCGGCGGCGGCGGCATTTAGCGACAGCCGCGTCATTCCAGTTTCGTGCTCACAAGCGGTCCGGTCCGTACCGGACCGCTTTTTTTTTCGCCGAATCTAGTCACCCGGCTCTCCGCGCAGAACTCGCCCCAAGTGAATCCGGTAGACAACATTGGGCGGGACGTCGGCACGCCTCGAAAAACCGGGCGGGCACTCGCCGGCAAACAGGAAAACGCGCTCGCCGCCCAGGGTGCAACTCAGCACCACATGGAGCTGGCCCGCTACTTCGAATGCCGACGAGACCTTCAGACCCTCGATAGGTTCGCCCGGGGCAACCCGGTCCACGATTTCACGGGCCCTCGCGGCGGCGTCAAACTCCGACAACCGAGAGGCATTCGCCTGGCCCACGCCCATCACGAGCATGAAACGGGTCCCAAGATGCAGATCGTATGCTTCGTGAACATCAAGACCATATGCGGGATAGTAATTCGGAACCGTCTTGCCCACGGCGACGAAATAGCACGACTCTTCATGATTGCCCGGATTGGCCGAAAACTCGTACAGAACCACCGGCCCCTCGCCTTCAAGTGGCGACGACGAGAAAATCGTCGGATTCGACAGATCGGCCGGAGGCCGCTCCGGAAACTGATCGGCCAGATAACAGGCGGCAAAACGTCGCCATTCAGGCTCGTTGTCCGGACAGGGTGATTGCGAAGGCGGGTTCACGTTTGCGTTCCCGGAGGATCGATGGCACCGTGCGTCCTTTCCAAAAGGTCCGAACGATCCCGTAGAATCCCGGCTCGTGTCGGTGCAGCTTGATTGTAGGTGGATTCGATGACCGAAGCGACAGGTGATCCCGAACCCCGGCCGGACGTGGACCAAGACGAAAGTCTTCCTAAACTGTCCTGCCCGCACTGCGGCGCCAAGTACCGACCCAAGCGTCCGACGCGCGGTCGCCGGGTGCGATGTCGACACTGCGATCATGTCTGGCGTCACGAGCCGGACACCGCCAACGCCGTCGCCGGGGCACTGGATGGCGCGGCCGCAAACTGGATGCGACTCGGCTCCACGCTCTTGTCCCGGACCGATCATGCTTCGACGCTCGGGCATGCCGTGCAACAGGTCTCCAAGGAACACGTCCCGCTCGCCAGCGAATGGATCGACAAGTCCCTCGGACGTTACGACATTCGGTCGGTCCTGGGCGAGGGCGCAATGGGCTACGTCCTGGAAGCCCAGGATCGCGATCTGAAACGAACCGTGGCCCTCAAAATCCTCCCCGCCCGAATCTCACCCGATCGCGAGCCGATCGGACTCAAAATGTTCCTGCAAGAGGCACGTGTCGCCGCCAAACTCCAACACCCCAATGCCGTCACCATCTACGAAATCGGAAACGAAGACGGCACCTACTACTTCGCGATGGACCGCGTTCAAGGCGTAACCCTCGCCGCACTCGTCGACCAGCATGGACCGTTGCCCGCAAACCAAGCCTGCTATTTGGTCGCCGCCGCCGCTCGGGCACTGGCCGCCGGCCATCGTTTGGCGATCGTCCACCGAGACGTAAAGCCGAGCAACATCATGATCGATATATCGGGGCTCGTGAAAGTCACCGACTTCGGCCTTGCCCATGTCGCCGGCATCGAGGGGATCAATGAACTCGCCGCCCGGGCCGTCGGCACGCCGGGGTGGATGTCTCCGGAAGCGGCCCGGTGCGAAGAAATCACGCCCGCTAGCGACATCTACAGCCTGGGTCTGGTTTTGTATGCCGCCCTGACCGGCAAACGGCTCGTCTCGGCGGATACTCGAAGCGGTTTGGTACGGGAACACTGCCGGTCAGTGAGCGTCCGGCGTGAAGACTTACCGCCGGGCTGGCCGCCGCGACTGCGCGACGTGGTCGTACAATGCCTGCAGGCCGATCCGCAAGACCGCTACCAATCCGCCGACAGCCTTGCCGCGGATTTGTTGCGGGCGCTCGCGCCCAGCGAGGACGACAAGACGCTCTTGCTCGCCCACAATCACGAGAAGAAACCGGCCGGATACGTATCGTCGACGTTGAGCCGAATCGCGCTAGCAGTCCTGATCCTGGTGGCCGGCGTCTTCGGTATCTGGTGGTGGCTCTACAGGGCGTCGTAAACAACCTCCGAAGTTGCGGCATGGCCCACCGCGATCCGCTACACTCCCGACATGCCCAACGACGAACGCATCATCGCGCAATACCGCGCCGCAACGACCTCCGCCGCCACCTGTGAAAGAAAGGGCCGCGCCCTGATCGAGGTCGCCGGGGAGGATCGTGCTACCTGGCTGAACAACCTGGTGACCAACATTGTCACCACACTCCAACCGGGCGAGGGAAACTACGCCTTCGCCGTCAACGTCAAGGGCCGGGTCGTGTTCGACCTGAACATGCTCGTGTTGCAGGACCGCCTCTGGCTCGATGTAGACGCCCGCAAACGCGATGCCGCGCTGTCGCACCTGGATCGCTTCGTCGTGACCGAAGACGTCAAACTGAGCGACATCACGAACCAACACCGCCGTATTGCGATCATCGGTCCGGCCGCCCACGAAATCGTCGATCGTGTCGCGTTGGGCAATCTCGTTCCGATGTCGCAACTGCAACACATCGCTGGAACAATCGCCGGCATCGAGTGCCGGATGATCAGACACGACTTCACGGGCCTGCCCGCGGCGGAGATCATCGCACCTGAGGCAGGATTCGAAGCCTTGTGTTCCGCGGTGGCGGACGCCGCGGGCAAAAAACCGCTCCCCCAAATCGACACCGATACGCTCGAGGTCCTCCGCATCGAGGCCGGCATTCCCATGTCGGTGGACGACATTGACGAAGAGGTCATCCCGCCGGAAACCGGCCAGATCGAACGCGGCATCAGCTATCACAAGGGCTGCTATCTCGGCCAGGAAGTCATCGAGCGAATGCGATCGCACGGAGTGCTCGCCCGCCGACTCGTCGGCATCCGCATCGAGGGCGACGCGGTCGTCCCGGCCGGCGCAACCCTGAGCGCTAACGGGCAAGACATCGGCCGCATAACCGGCAGTTGCTGGAGCGAAAAACTGCAAGCCCGCCTCGCGCTGGGCTACGCCAAGTCGGCCCACGCGAAACCCGACGCGCCCGTCACCGTCTCCGCCCCACAGGGAGACCGGAACGGAACGATCGTCTCGCTTCCAGTTCGAGGCTGATCACGCCCTCGGAACTCTTTTCGCCTCGATGCT
>JAPULF010000203.1 GCA_027295245.1 Planctomycetota bacterium | reverse complement strand
ACCCTACCAACTGGGTATCGGCGACACGATTCGCGTGCAGGTGGTCGACGCCGACGGCAAGTCCGTGGACATTCAAGACGGTCCCACGACGGGGCCGGTGCTCCTGTCTCAGCCCGTCAGCGCACTCTCCCCGGACGAACTACTCATCGTCGATCTCTCCAAGCTGGGACAGGTGGCCCAGCTGGATTCAAGCCGTGCAACGCTGCTTACCGACGTCGTCAACCGGCGAAAAGTACGCACGATGTCGCCGTCGGAACTGCCCCCAAACTGGATCGGGCTGGCGATCGTCGACGCCATCGTCTGGGACGACGCCGACATGACAAAAGCGAGCAACCTGCAGCTTGGGGCGTTGATCAAGTGGGTGAGGCACGGCGGGCGTCTGTTGATCACGTCGGGCTCGAACTGGAAGTCGGTGGCGAATTCGCGGTTGGCGATGGTGCTGCCCGTGACGATTACGGGCGTGGACCTTGTCACCGAGGCCCTCGAGTTCGAGGACATCGTCGGCAAGCGACTGTTCGGGAATCTCAAGTTGGACCGAAGGTACCTGAAGAATCCGATCACGCGCTGTCAGATGATCGCGCAGCCGGATTCGATCGGTGTTCCTCGCGACATTCCGAACGAACAGATCGCGTTCCGTAAGATTCTAGACCGGGGATTGATCACGTTTGTGGGTGCGTCGTTGAAGCAGTTGCTTCCGTCGGCCAAACGACTGGTTCTGAGCCCCGAGGATTCCGTGGCGGATGATTATGCCGAGGCCTGCGAATCCGTCGTGGGGCAGTGTTTTCTCTTGTTGCCGCCCTCTCGCGAGATCGACACCCTCGGCATGGAGCAGTCTCTGTTCAGACACGTTCGCAAGTCGATCGGTTTCGAGACCGTCAGCGCCGCGTTTCTGGTCTTCGCGATCCTGTTTGCAATCATTTACACCCTCGCCGCGACGGCGGGCAGCTACTGGTTTCTGAAACGTAGGTCGCTCGAACACCTCTGCTGGACGGCGTTTGCGGTGTTCGGCATCGTGGGAAGCGCGATCGGGACCGGGATGGTCTGGACGCTTCGGGGTTTCACGACGAAGCTGTGGCAGACGACCATCGTCGATGCCCACGCCGGCGTGGACTATGGCTACGGAACCTGCCTGTTCGGCGTGAAGACTCCGGATCACACGCAATTGAATCTGCAATTGCCGGTCGGTCATCGAATTGACGAGTTCGGCATGCTCCAGGTGATGCCCGAAGAACGCGGCCTGGATTCATTGGACTCGACTTTCGTGGCTTCCGAGAGTTACGGTTCCCTGCGATCGGGCACCGAGCTGACCGACGTTCCGTACCGCGCGACGTTGAAAGAGATTCATTCGCGCGGCTGGCACGGCCCGTTGGGCGGCACGCTCGAGGCCCGGCTCGTCTTTCGCAAGATAGATTATGACGGAACGCCGGTGCCGGACCTCGGCGAGGAGAGCTTCATCCGAAACAGCCTCGGCGTCGATCTGAAGGAGTGCTTTCTCATCGAAACGGAGGCGGAAGGCGCGGATCGATTCAACGGTCTGGCTCCGTACGTACATTGTTATTACCTCCGATCGTTGACCGCCACGGGCCCGGATTCGGAACTCGATGCCGACGAACTCAGGCAACTGTTTTACTTCGAACCTCGAAACTCGAGCCGACCGAACGACCCGCCCAAGCGCAGGCCCCGGAAAAGACTGGCCATCGGCCCATGGATTACGGCGTGGAGACGCGAGATCGCCCGACCCATCTCGAATCGATTCGGGCTCGTCGCCGACGATATTCCCACGGAGAAGCTGACCTCCGAGGACTATCACTACGCATTGCTTCTGCTGTCGGCATACGACTTCATCACCGACGAACCGAACGTCCAGTATCCGATTCGATTCACGCGCACTCACGGGAGGTCGCTGGGTTGCATGCATGAACTGACGCCGGGCACCGCGATTCTGATCGGCTATTCGGACGAGCCGTCGCCGGCGGTCCTGCACGTAGACAGAGCCGCGCTGCGCTCCTCGAAATCGCATACAATGTACCGGTTTGTCATTCCAGTGGAGCGTCGGTGAACGGCGACGGGTGGCGTATTGATCATTCAGACAATCAACCTGACGAAGACCTACGGAAAGCTGGTGGCCCTCAACGGCCTGCACCTGAACATTGAAGAGGGCGAGTGTTTCGGGTACATCGGTCCGAACGGGGCGGGCAAGACGACCACCATTCGAATCCTGGCGACCCTGCTTCAGCCGACCTGGGGGGAGGCCAAAATCTGCGGCCATACGGTGGGTTATGAATCGCGTCTGATCCGGCCGATGATCGGTTACGTGCCCGATTTCTTCGGGGCTTATGAGGACATGGTCGTTCAGGAGTATCTGGAGTTCTTCGCGGCGGCCTACAACATCAACGGCGATCAGCGGAAACGGGTGGTCGGGGACGTGCTCGAATTGACGGACCTGGCCTACAAGCGCGACGCCTTCGTCGATTCGCTTTCACGGGGAATGCAGCAGCGGTTGAGCGTGGCGCGGGTCCTGCTGCACGATCCGAAGGTCCTGCTGCTCGACGAACCGGCCAGCGGTCTGGACCCTCGGGCCCGTATCGAAATGCGCGAGCTGCTGAAAGAACTACGGCGCATGGGCAAGACCATAATCATCAGCTCCCATATTCTTCACGAGTTAGCCTCGCTGTGCTCCACCGTTGGAATCATTGAACGCGGCGAGCTGCTGTATCACGGTCCGCTGGAGGAGATTCTACGCCGGGCCCGGGCCGGCTCGCGGGTGGATATCCGGGTGGCGCACGGTCAGGAACAGGCGGCCGACGTGCTCAAGAAGCTCGATGCGGTGACCAGCGTCACCGCCGAGGACGGCAAACTCGTTGTAGAATTGGCGAACGAGGCCAAGGATTTTTCGTTCCTGGCGCGGGCCCTGTTGGACGCCGGCCTGCCGCTACGCGAGTTGGCGGAAGAGCCGGTGGATCTCGAGACCGCATTTATGCGGTTGACCAAAGGTGTCATTCAGTGATCGATGGGGAGGCGAGACTATGAGGTACCCTCTGACTGCGACGACGGGTCGAAGGTGTTTCCCGGCGGCGCTGGCGGCGATTCTGCTGGCGATGGGTCCCGCCCGGGCCGGCGGAACCGACGATGCCCCCGAAGCGGCCCGGAATCCCGAATCGGCCGAGAACAAGTCACCCGAAATCGGGGTCCGATTCACGCCTGCGATCGCCGAGGCCGTCAGCGATCAGCTCATGAAGCAAATGACGGAGCGCTACGAACTGGACGACGAACAGGCCGGCAAGATTCGGCCGATCATGATTCGTCAGTTCTCCGAGCTCGCCAATGGCCATGCAACCGTCGGTCGCGACTTCATCGAACACATGATCGCAACGACGATCCGAAACGAGGGGCGTTTTTCGTTGGACGACGGACCCGAGTTCGCCCGCAAGCTGAAGCCCCTTTTCCCCATTCTGAAAGAGTTCTTCACCGAGACATCCGGCGAATTCAGCAAAGAGATGACCTTGAAGCAGCGGCTGAAATTCACGGGCGACATGGCCGGCGTGACCGCCGGACTGCTGGTGCTGGAAACACGCATGAATCGGTGGGAGAAGGGCGAAGTTCGATCGGGGGCCAATCCGTTCTTCGATCGATCCCAGGACGATCCCGAAAGCGCCGCCTCCGACCCGGTCCCGGAAGATCCGAACGAGCATCCGGATCATCGAAAAGCGCGGCAACGCGTGGAGAGCAGAATCGGCGACCAGATCGACGTTGAGGGCGCTTGGGAGAAATACATCGAACGGACCATCGAGTATTTCGACCTGGAAGAGGCCCAGCAGGAATCCGCGCGCGCCATCCTGAAAGAGTGCGTCGAGCGACTGAGCCATATCAAGACGCCCGAACTTCGGGCCGCCATGACCGAAAACCGAATCGCCCGCCGCTTGACCTGGGGGACCAAGTCCGCATTCAGCCAGGGTCCTTGGATGCACAAGCTCGAAAAAGAATACGAGAAGTTGCGAAAGCCGGTGACGGACTTGACGCTGGAACTCAAGGGCCGGGTGGAATCGCTTCCAAACTCGAGGCAACGGGCCCTGGCGGAGGAGTCGGTGCGCCAGGCCCTCGAAAAGAAGGGTATGGGCAAGCCGCCCGTCTAGCAGACCGTGGTAAAGAGGCGAGGCGGCGGCCCCGGGGAG
>JAPULF010000202.1 GCA_027295245.1 Planctomycetota bacterium | reverse complement strand
GCCGGATTTCAGATGATCCTGACGGGCATCGTTGCCGACCTGATCAACTCCAGCCGCGCCACCCTCGAAGACGTGTCCTATAGGCTCCGGCGGATGGAATTGGAACAATCCGGGAAGAAGTGATTCGGCCATCGGAACGGGACGACGAAACGTTTGTGGGCCGGATTCTGTCCCCCGGATTGATGTTCCTCCGTTAGTCGAGAATGCCCCGGCGTCGACACGGTCGCGCGACCGACGACCAGGTTACGCAGACTCATCTTCGACTTCATCACGGACCGACCAGGCCAGAAAGCCGCTGGGTATCGGCATGACATGCACCGATCCGAAACCAACGCTTTCAAACAGCGCCCGAACCTGTGCCTGGCGGTAGAAGTGCGTCGGGCATCCGCGCAGCGCGTAGCGAAGCTTGCGCAACGGCGAGCGCACCAGCGACCAGCCCGGAAAGCTGCCGTAGATCACCTTTTCGGCATGCTGGGCCATTCGGCGCAGGAACGGGTCGGGCTCCAGCACGTAGTCAAACACGCCCAAGGCGCAGGCGATGTCGCATTTGCCGCTGAAGTCCATGCTCATGAAATCGCCGTTGCGAAACTCGCAGCGGCTTGCGACGCCGGCCCGCTCGGCCAGCCCGCGCGATTCCTCGACCATCTCACTCGATATGTCCAGCCCGAGCACACGCTCCAAACCGTGTCTCACGAACCAGACCGAGTTTTGACCGCTGCCGCAGCCGACGTCCAGGACCGATCGGCAGCCGTACTTCTGTGCCAGCGTTACCGTCTGGTCTCGCCGATAGTAGACGGCCTTGCGCATCGTACGATTGAACCAGCGCCAGAAGGCCGAAGGTTGATCGTAAAACGCGTCGTAGTCGGCCACGCGATGGTCGAAGTAGGACTGAACTTTGGCGCTGTGCTCAGACGTTCTCGACATACTTGAGATAGTCCTCCATGGCGCCGAAACGATACCGAGTCAGTATCGCGTCAAGCTTCTTGTACACCGACCGGCGACCCAGATTCTGCTTGATGCCGCAACGCGCACTGCGAAGCGTGTGAGCACCCGTCGCTCGGGCCGCTCGAAGTCGGCGGTCGTCGAATTCGTATGGATGGAAGTACGTTATCACCGGCCGGCCCTCGGCGTTGATCCGCGCCACCGCAGCCTGAATGATCCGGCGCGGAAACAGCCGCCAGTACCCGCCGCCGCCCATCGCCCAGCGGCGCCCCAACCAGCAGACCGTCGCCAACGGCAACTCCACCAGCCGGCGATCACCGCGCTCTCGAACCACGGTCGGCCCGATCGGGTGGTCGTCAATCCCGTAGCGGCGCCCCCGAATCGGAAACACGCTGGAATCGTAGTGAAGCCCCGCTTCGAAGCAAATATCGAAGAATCCTTCGAGCTGTTCCGGCGTAACGCTGAAGGCCGGAGCCCGATAGCCCCGCACCGGCCGACCGAGCAGATCCGAAAGCCATTCCAGCGATCGGGCCAGGTCCGCCCGAAAGCGGTCCAGACCGATCCGCTGGATCACCTCATGCCCCCAGCCGTGGCTGGCCACTTCATGCCCCGAATCCGCGATGCGCTGCACGATTTGCGGGCAATGTTGAAGTGATTTCCCCAGACAGAAGAACGTCGCGCGACACTCATGACGCGCCAGCAAGTCCAGAATTCGGTCCATCTGTCGCTCGAGTACCTCAGGTCGCGGCACGCCGCCCCCGGCCAACTGATCGCCGACGAGTTGATACCAGTCTTCTACGTCGATCGACAAGACGTTAAGGACGGCCGGCGAAGCGGTTGGGGCCCGACCGGAAGGAGCGTCAGATCGAGTGGAGTCGGTTTTCGCGGTGTCCAAAGCGATTACGCCAGTCCTTTCGAGACAACAAAGCAGTATACGGAATCGAACCCCCACACGCACGAATCCCATACTATCGCTCCAAGGCCGCAGCGAACAACGCGCGCGGCGCCGCCGCATCGACCGTCTGGAATATCACATATCGCGAGTGGGTCGCAATTGCTCTCAGATGTAACCCATGACCCAGTATTCGACCCACGCGGCACACGCATAGAGCATTTGCGGCGCCAGCGTCAGCCGTCGCCCGAGCCCGAATTTTGCATCCTGCTCCAATCGGGCCTGCCGATCCCATCGCACCTCACGCATGATGATGTGGCGATAGCCGGCCTTCGCGAACACCGCTTGGGCGCGGCGAAGGTGCGTGTAACTCGTGACAATAATGCACTCGTCATTTGCCGGATCAATGCCGGCGTTCCGGGCGACCGCATCCGGATGGTCGGCGGTTCGCGACGACTCGCGGTCGATCATGATGCGATCGGCCGGGGCGCCCCACTCGATTGCCACGTCGCGCATCTTCTCCGCCGCCGCCCCCAGGTTGCTAACCACCATTTTTTCCGCGTAGCCCTCCTCGAGCAATCGAACGCCCTCGATGACCCTGGCGTATCCCCCGCCCAGGCAGATGATGTACTTGGCGGGGCGCAGTTCATCGGGGCAATCGAAGGCGGAATAAATCCACTTCGGAATCGGCGACACGAACACCGCCAACCCGATCAAGACACCCGCCGCCAGACAGTGTTCGCCCCAGCGCAACAGCCGCCGTCCCGAACGGCGTTTCCCGGGCGGCTGCGGTACATCGGTGTGTTCATGTTTGCAGTCGGCGGAATCGGTGGTATTCATCCAGGCACCTTTCGGGTCGGTGTCTCTTGTCCCGCGGCAAAGCCGCTCGATCGTCAGACTTCAGGAAATTCTACTCCCGGGGGAGCCCGCACTGTTAGCCGAGACCCTTTGAGTCTTGAGATCCGATCGGCGACGCCCCGATCTCGTGACCCGGACACGGGCTCTGGATACAATGCGCGCCGGATGCACATTCTCTACATTCACCAGTACTTTGCGACGCGGCGCGGAGGGACGGGAACGCGCTCGTACGAATTCGCCCGGCGATGGGTGCTGGCCGGGCATCGCGTCACCATGCTCACCTCCCAGTCACAGCTCACGCCCGAGGACATGCAGGGGCAGGCGGGCCGACGTGTGGCCCGTTTCGAGATCGAGGGCGTGGACGTCGTCGCTCTCGCCGTCCCATATCGCCAATCCATGGGGACGACCGCCCGAATCTGGTCGTTCATTCGATTCATGCTGGCCTCAGTCCGGCACACCCTGCGCATTCGGGACGTGGATGTGGTGTACGCCACCAGTACGCCGCCCACGGTGGGCGTTCCCGCCATGGCCTGCCGGTTCGTACGGCATGTGCCATTCGTGTTCGAGATTCGAGACCTCTGGCCGGACGGCCCCATCGCGATTGGGGCGCTGAAGAGTCGCGTGCTCATCGGCCTGCTCCGATGGTTCGAGCGACGGGTGTACAAATCCGCGTCCGCCATCGTGTGCTGCGCCCCCGGCCCGGCGGAACGGGTCCGGGAGCGCAGCCCCCACGGACAAATCATACAGGTGGTCCCGAACTGTTCGGACACGTCGTTTTTCCGGCCCGACGTGGATGGGTCGGCCCTGAGGAATCGACTCGGCTGGAACGGACGGTTCGTATGTCTGCACGCAGGCGCCATGGGGCTCATCAACGGCCTGGATCTGGTGGTCCGCGCCGCTCGGACGATGGGGGATCACCCGGAAATCCTCTTCGCACTGGTTGGCGAAGGCAGCCACAAGACGAGACTTCGGGAACAGGTTCGAGAGCACGGACTCGACAACGTCCAGATTCTCGACCAGATGCCGAAAGGGCAAATCCCGGCATTGTTGCGAGCCGCGGACCTGTGCCTGGTACTCGTGGCCGACATTCCGATCATGGAGCACAACAGCGCCAACAAGTTCTTCGACGCGATCAGCGCGGGTCGGGCCGTCTTGCTGAATTACAGCGGCTGGCAACGTGAACTCCTCGAGGAATACAGGGCCGGCGCCGGATGCCGCCTCGGGGACGAGAACGCGTTCATCGCCCGGATCATCGAACTCAAGTCCGACCCCGCCCGCCTCGAGGAGATGGGACGACGGGCACGCTCGCTGGCCGAGGAGCGTTTTGATCGCGACCGGCTGTCCGACCAAGTTCTGTCACGGCTGAAAGAGGGGGCCCTATCGAAGCGCCGAACGCGTTGAACCGGACGATCCGCCCGCCTACTTTGCGGCATGGTGCGCATCAGTTTCGCGAGCCTATTGCCGGTGCCGCCGTCGTTCACGATGCAACTTTTTTTGGCGACATCGAGGCGCGACAACAAGGCTCGCGTGCGCCGCAAACACCCGTGATTCTCGGACGCCCCGTCGGTCTGAACTATCCGTCGCCGTCTGGATGCGATGTGCGGACGAGCAGATTGTAGTTCGCAGGAGGAATCGGTCCGATTTCGGAAACTACCAATGCGTCCGAAGCGTACAGACCGTCAGTCGCTTGTGACCACTCGGAACGCCGTCGTGACGACCAAACTCCCGTCGACCCAATCGAACGTGAGCGGGCTGTTCGACATGCATCGAAAAAGCGGCTACGATTACGCGCTTTCGAAACTGAATATGAACCGGTTTCTACCGGGCCGGGTTTTCCTTCGCGGCCATCCGGACGAACGGACCCGAATGGGACAACGCGGCCGCTCACAGGTAGCACGCGAGTTCTCTCGTGATCTATTGGGCAGTCGTTTTGTAGCAACCCCTGAAGAGGTACAAGCTCGGTGAGAGCCACTGCGCACCCTCAAATACCCACTTGATCGACACCGACACATGATGAAAGAAACCTCGAATCCGCCCATCAACGCCATCTCCGTCGACGTCGAGGATTGGTTGCAGTCGACGATCGATCCGAAGTTGCCGCTGACCGATCGGTTTCCGAGTAGCACGCGGGCGGTGCTGGATGCGTTCGCGTCCCGCGACATCAGGGGGACATTTTTCATTCTCGGTCTCGTCGCCGAAAAGGCGCCGGAACTGGTCCGCGAGATTCACGCCGCCGGTCACGAGGTCCAGAGCCACGGGTATGGGCACGAACTTGTGTACACCATTTCTCCGGAAGCGTTTCGGCAGGACTTGGATCGGTCCAAGAAGCTGCTGGAAGACCTGATCGGCGCCCGCGTGACGGGCTATCGCGCTCCGGCCTTCACGATCACGCTGGACAACCTCTGGGCGCTGGACGTGCTGGTCGAGTGTGGCTTCGAATACGATTCCTCCGTCTTCCCACTGAAGACCGGCCGCTACGGCATTGACGGCGCACCTTGGTATCCGCATCGCCTGAAGACGCCATCAGGTTACGAACTGCTCGAGGTCCCGGTCGCCTCCTTCCGGTGTGTCGGTCGCCGGCTGCCCATCGGCGGCGGGGGCTATTTCCGGCTGTTTCCCTATGCCGTCATCCGCGGCGGCCTGCGACAGCTCAACCGGGCGGGGCATGGGGCGACGATCTACATGCACCCCTACGAATACGATCCGTTCGAGTTTCGGGAGTTGGGCTATCCCGTGTCGTGGAAGATGCGACTCCATCAGAGCCTCGGCCGGCGGGGATTCCCGGGCAAGATCGACCGGATGCTGGTCGATTTTCGTTTTGGCACCATGAAAGACCTCATCGCGTCGTTGGGAGAGATTCCCAGTCATGAACATCGTGTTTCTAACGGCCGATGAGCCCATCTATCTGCCGGCCGTCTTCGCCGAACTTCTCAAACATCGAGCCGGCGACACGAAGGCGGTCTTCACGGTCCCCTCACGATACGGCCATGATTCCACCCTTCGCATGGCCACACGATATACGGCCGCCTTCGGCGTCTGGAACCTCTTCAGGCTCGCCCAGCGCACCCTCAAGGCGAAGTTGTACGATGCCTTGGGCGTGGCTCGTAAGAACGGTCGGTTCCATTCCGTCGCAGCCTGTGCCGCGGAGTACAAGGTCCGGACCGAACGATTGCGCAATGTCAACGACAAGGCATTCCTCGATCGACTGCGGGAGATGAACACCGACCTCATCGTCTCGGTCTCCTGCCCGCAGATCTTTCGCAAGGACTTGATCAACCTTCCGCCATTGGGATGCCTGAACATGCATGGGGCGCTGCTCCCGAAATATCGGGGCATCGCGCCGAGTTTCTGGATGATGGCCCACGGCGAGCGCCGGGCGGGCGTGACCGTGTTCTTCGTGAATGAAGACATCGACGCGGGCGAGGTCGTCACTCGGGAGGAGTATGAAATCTTTCCGGAGGAAACGCTGGATCAATTCATCATTCGCAGCAAACGGATCGCCTGCGGGACGCTACTGCGGGCGATCGACATGATCGAAGAAGGCCGTCCACCGACAAAGCAGCTCGACATGAGCAAGGGCAGTTATTTCGGGTTTCCAACGCGTGAGGCCTATCGGAAGTTTCGCCACCGTGGAAGGAGGCTCTGGTAGCGATCGCGGTTCGGGCTTGTCCCGGGCGATGCCTGATGGTCATGGGTTCAGGCCACGCGAGACGCCGAGAGGACGCGGCGGTGGATCAGAAGACAACGGGGCTGGCCACCCCCATGCCTACTCCGAACGAGGCGGGTATATCATCGTCGGAATTCAGAGTAATCTGGGTGTCATACCATGGCGAGGGAGCAGGATCCGCCGCCCACGATGAGAGGGATGCGACACGGAATCGCAATGAATGAACCCCAGAACCATCCTTCGAAATCCGCGGGCAACGTGTCGGAATCCAATGCGACCCGAATCCCATCCGAATCCCGGGGCGAGGCCATCGAGCGGCTGTGGTATATCCGCCCGCCGACCGTCCCCCGGCGCGGATGGCTGGTCTATTCGCTCGATTTCATCATCGCCTCGCTTCAGGGGTGTGCCACGAATCCCGAGGGACTCCGGCGGACGACGGGTTGGCTGATACTGGGCTCGATCGTCCGATTCTTCGCGGCCATCGCGCAGGCCGTCCTCATGCTTCTCAGCCTGATCCCGGTCATCTCGTGGTTCGTGGAGATTCTTGCACGGACCTTTACCAGGAACGCCGCCGGGTTTTTCTTGCGAAGCTGTTACTGGAAGGCACGGCTAAGAACCCTCGGCCAGGACACGATCATCGACCAGGGTGTCGATATTTGGGGAGCCCGGTATGTCTCGATCGGTTCGAACTGCCATCTCGACGCCTATGTTCGATTCAAGGCGGGTGAGCGAAAACACGGCCAGCACGGATACATCGACATCGGCAACCACGTCCACATCGGACCCGGGGCGCTCATTGCCGGTCGCGGCGGTATCACGATCGCAGACTACGTTAGTCTATCTGCCTCGGTGCGCCTTTACAGCGCCACCAACACCATCGAACGTCCGGACGATCCCGGACTGTTGATCAGCATGTCCCATGTCGCCCCTCCCGATCGACAACACACGATCGAAGCCCCGATCGCCATTGAGTCGTACGTCTTTCTCGGAATGAAGTCGTGCGTCTTACCAGGCGTCCGGATCGGCCGCGGCGCCATCATTCACGCGAACTGTGAACTGACGCGCGACGTCCCGGCGTTCGCAAACATCGGGGGCCTCCCGCGCGGGCGGCAGATCGGATGGCGCCGGCCTCGCCGGACCAGCCCCCTCCTGTCGCAGAAGGCCGGTGGAGACGGCACGACCGAAAGCCGGCCGACTTCCGGAAACACGAACAACGGGTTGGAAGACGCTTCGGAATGACCGGCCCCCCAAGACCACCGAAACCGATCGGCCTGACACAGATGCACAGGATCCTGGACGAGGTCCACGCGAATCCTACAATCGTAAATATAAACCGGGCCGCCGAGGCCCTGTTGCCGTCGGCTCATCGTTTGGCCTCGGCGGAGATCAAAATCGGATGCCTCGCCACATTCACGTTCGACGCCATCGAGACCAGCCTTCGGCTGCAGGCCCTCCGGGCCGGAATCGCGGCGGACACTTTCATCGGCCCATTCGGCCGCCTCGAGCAGGAATTGATCGATCCCGCATCCGGTCTCGCCGAGTCTCGGCCCGACGTCATACTGCTCGCCGTTCGGCTCAAGGATTCGTGCCCGGCGATCTACGAGCAATTCAACACGCTCTCGCCGGAACAATCGAAAGAGACCCTCCGGGATTGGCACGACCGGTTGGCGGCCGCGCTGCGTGCGTTTCGCGTGCGATCCAATGCCCACGTGCTGATACACAACTATGAGATGCCCGCGGCCCCGGCCCTCGGATTGGCCGACCGGGCGTCCGCCGCCTCGCAAGTTGACGTCATTGCACGGGCCAACGACGCCCTGACCGACCTCGCGTCGGCGATGGACAACGTCCGCGTGATGGACTACGACGGGTTGGTGGCCAATCACGGGCGGCTCAACTGGACCGACTCTCGGCTCGAGTATTTCGCGCGCATGGCCGTGGCTCCACGAAACAACTGGCACCTGGCCGGGTTCTATATTCGACATTTGCGACCGCTCGTGGGCCCCTCGAGGAAGGTCCTCGTGCTCGACGCCGACAACACGCTCTGGGGAGGCGTGGTCGGCGACGTGGGGTTGAACGGAATCGAACTCGGCGGGGACTATCCCGGAAACGCCTACGTTGCATTTCAACGGCGCGTGCTGGACCTCTATCATCGCGGCGTCGTCTTGTGTCTGGCGAGCAAGAACGAGTCAGGAACCGTGGAAGAAGTCTTGGATTCGCACCCCGATATGGTCTTGCGCCGCGAGCACTTTGCGGCGATGCGCGTCAATTGGGATCCCAAACCCGCCAACGTCGAACGGATCGCCACCGATTTGAACCTCGGCATCGACAGCATGGTGTTCCTCGACGACAGCCCGGTGGAGTGCGAACTGATGCGAACCGCCCTGCCCCAGGTGCTCACGATTCAAATGCCCCCCGAACCGGCCGCGTTTCCCGGCGTGATCGAATCTCTGGATTGCTTCGATCAATGGTCGATTTCCGCCGAGGATCGTCGCCGCGGCTCCCTGTACAAGGCGGATACGAGCCGACGAAGCCTGAAGAAAACCACGGTCGACATGCCGACTTTTCTCCGGCAACTCGAAATGACAATGACGATTTACACGGACCACGCCCCGCATGCCGGCCGCGCCGCCCAATTGACCAACCGTACGAACCAGTTCAACATGCACACCGTCCGATGCACCGAGAACGACATTCGGACGTACCTGGAGGACCCCAATCACCACGTCTTTACGCTTGCCCTTGCCGATCGCTTCGGCGATAGCGGAATCGTCGGCCTTGCCGTCGTGCGCTGTGATTCGGACCGTTGGGTACTTCTCCTGTTCCTGATGAGTTGCCGCGTCCTCGGTCGAACGGTGGAACAAGGCTTCGTTGCGTGGATCGCCCGCCGCGCCCGAGAGGGCGGCGCCGGGCAACTGATCGGACAGTTCCTGCCGACCGCCAAGAACCGGCATTTTGCCGATTTCTACAAGACGTGCGGATTCAGCCGGGACGACGACCGGGACGAACTGCAGGCATGGGCCTGGGATCTGCAAACCGCCGATCCGTCCCTACCCGACTGGTTGCAGGTGATCGTGTCCGAGCAGACGGAATAACAAGATGGGCAAGACCAATGACCGGCGGTTCTACGAGACGGTTGCGGCCATCCTGCAACTCCAGGTGGACGACGTTACCGACGAAATCTCGCCGGAAAACACCGACACCTGGGACTCTCTGAACCAAATCAATCTGATGAGTGCGCTCGAGCAGGAATTCGGCGTCACACTGCCGATCGACAGCCTCGAAGCGGTCGATTCCGTCGCCGCCCTCAAGGACCTTCTCGCGCAACACGGCGTCAGGGTCTGAATTGCAACCCGAGAGGGATTTCCATAAGAATCCGGGAAAGCACATGGATCAGGACGGCCCGTGCGTGGCCTCGCTGTCTGACGGCTGTTGCCGCATCGCCGGCAACGTTATACGCACCAGGGTGCCCTCTCCGGCAATCGACGTGACGGATATGTCTCCAAAGTGCTCCTCGACGATCTTCCTGGCCACGGCCAGGCCCAGCCCGGTGCCGCCGTGGCCCTTCGTCGAGTAGAACGCGTCGAACACGCGTTCCTGCTTGTCCTCGGGAATGCCCGAACCGTTGTCCCCGACGGTCAGGACGACCAGGGCCCGATCGGAATCGTACGATGACTTGACGTTGACGACTCCGGTGGACTTCGGGGCGGCATCCACGGCATTCGAAACCACGTTCATAACCACCTGGTGAATCCCGTTCTGGTCGGCCGGGATCGCGGGAATCCGCTCCTCCAGTTCGCTCAGCACCAGCACGCCCTTGTCCTCGGCCCGGCGCTGAACGAGTTCCGCGACATCGCCGACGATCGAATTGATCTGCACCAACTCCAGCCGTGGCTCGCGGGCCTTGGCATAGGCCAGCATGTTCATGGTGAGCGACATGATCTTGTCCAGATTGCGGCGGACGATCTGCCAGCCCTGATCGACGTTCGCGAGTGTCTGGTTCTTCAGCCCCAGTTCCAACACGTCGGAACCGCTCATCATCCCCTGGACGATGTTCTTGATGTAATGCGACAGGGCCGCGACCGTCTCGCCCGTCGCCGCCAGCCGCTCGGTTCGCATGCGCTGACTGACCAGCCTGGCGTTCTCGACCGCAAGGGCCGCCATTCGCCCGATCGCGGTCACCAGCCGCAATTGCTCATCGGTATAGATGTGCGAGGACATGGCGTTATCCAGGTGAATGACGCCCAAGACCTCGTCCCGCGCCATGATCGGCACGCAAATCACCGACTGAAGCCCCATCGCCTGGATACTCCCGCTCCGCCGGCGACCCACGAATCGCTCGTCGCTCATCGCGTTGGAACAAAGAACGCCCTCGCGTTGTTCGATCACGTGGTCCACGATCGTCTTACTCGTGCGGATCTTGCCCTTCGCCTCGCCTCGAAAGCGAACCACCTGCGGCTCGAAGCTGCCGCCTTCCGACTCACGCATCAGGACGAACCCGTGATCCGCGGGCACTTCCTCGAACAAGATGTCCATCAGGCGTTCCAGCAGTTCGCCCGGTGAGGCCACCACCGCGACCGCTTCCAACAGGCTCGACATGACCCGCCAGGCCCGCACCGCCTCCGCGGCGACCGGCGATGCCAGGATCATGCTGTCGTCGTTGCTGGCAACCGAACCGATGATGGATGCGTCCACGTGCTTCCGGCCGGCATCCAGGTCGATCAGGTCCGAAACGACCGATGTGCCCGACCTGGACGGATCAGAAGCGCGATCGTCTTTTCCGGACCAGACGACGAGCGTGCCCCCCAATCTGATTTGGTCGCCGTGCTTCAGCCGGGCCGGGCGCTCCACCCGCTTGCCGTTCAGATACGTGCCGTTCGCGCTGTTGAAGTCCTCGAGATACCACCCCCCGCTCAAGGGGCGGATTTCGGCGTGTCGCCTCGAAACCGTGTAATCGGTCAGCCGAATCGTCTCGCTGGCCCGGCCCAGAACGGCCGACTCGTCATCGGGCGTTTGGTAAATGCGGCCCTTGTCGGGCCCTTGAAGCACCGTCAGCGTCGGCATCGGTCAGAGTCCTGCATCGCGGAAACTGTGGCCAGGAGTTTCATCGTGTACATCCGATGATTTGGTCCGAACGAGCCACCGCGGACGGATGTTCCGGTATTAGTCAGGGGAATTCCATCGCAGGTTCAGGAACGCGACGTCCGGACAAAAATAGACCGTTCAAGTGTACGCTTGCGTGCAATCACCGTCAAATCGCCGATCGGCTCGTGTTTGTGCCATGTGCCCATTCCGGAATTCGATGATCGGACCCACCGCGGCAGATTTGCCCGCGAACGAGTAATCCAATATCCTACTTATGTCACCCGTCGGACATTCGCCCTCCGCCGGATGGACCCAAGCGAACCATGCATCAATCCTCGGACGAACAGACCGCCTTCTTGCGTAGCACGATCCACACCCACGTTTTCCTGCATCGCCTGGTGCGAAAGATTGAACACCTTCTCAAGACCGTCTTTCACGCCGAAGACCTGGACTGGCGCCACGTTCGGTCGGCGGCCGAGGAGATTCTGATTGCAGACATTCTCACCCGTCATCATGGAAA
>JAPULF010000201.1 GCA_027295245.1 Planctomycetota bacterium | reverse complement strand
CTCAGGAGCATATTTTTGAATCCGGGAATGCGGGCGGGTGCCCCAATTCCAGTACGGCGGCCTTGGGGCTTGCGTTTTCCTGACGCGAAGAGACAAGCGGGGTGAGCAGTTCTCATGCTGCGGGCATCTGGGCGCACAAATCGGCGTTGCGCGTGTTCGTAGTCGGGTTCCCCACGTCAGCCCGCCGCGGCGGACTGGGCCACCCGGCCTGTAGCACCTGGAAACCGCTTCGTGACGGGCGCGGCTCTGATCGTGCGGACAGCGCGAAAGTGAGGGCAACTCCTCCTTCGACGGATCTGCGCGGTGGCAGAGGCGTGCCACCCGACTATCTGATTGTCTTCGCGAAATCGACGATGAACGAGAGCATGATCACCGACGTCACCAGGACGATGATCGTCGAGAGGACGGTTACGAGCGTAGTGCCTCGCAGGATGCCCTTTTGGTACGTGGCGATGATGTGCGGTCGAGCGAGGACCAGCATCGCGAGAAGCACGGCGGCGATGGACGGCCAGATCGAAATCGAATGAAGGTAACTGTAGACCCAGACCCACTTCGGAACATCCTGCTCGTATCCGGTTTCAGTGTGGACGAAGTGCCCGCGAACGTAATACGTCAAGTCACCGTCGATCTCATTCAAACGAATGTACCCGTTCGGGGCGTCGCCGCCGATGAAGGCGTAAACGGTTGCGTATACCAGAAAGTTGCTCAGCCCCAAGAGGATCAGCCAGACGCAGACTCGGATTCGCGTTCGACGTTCCATACCCGCGCGAGCTTAATTGCTTTGCCCGGCCGCGTCGATTCTGGTATGGGCAGGCGGCCGGCCCGGCGATCGCCGAGATTGCAAATCGCCTTCCGCGCCGAGCCGCTGTTTTTCGGGTCAGACGGCCCCGTCGAGCGGTGAACTGGCCGTCGCATAGAGTTTTTTCGGGATGCGTCCGGCCCGAAATGCGAGATAGCCGGCCTCGATCGCCCGTCGCATCGCCTGGGCCATGGAGACCGGCTCGTTGGCCAGGGCGATTCCGGTATTGAGCAGCACGCCGTCCGCGCCCAACTCCATCGCGATCGTGACATCGCTGGCGGTCCCGACGCCGGCATCGATGATGACAGGGTATTCCGGATCACCGTCCTTGAGCATTTCGAGGAGAATCCGCAGGTTGTTGGGGTTCAGGATTCCCTGTCCGCTGCCGATCGGGCTGCCGGCGGGCATGACGCTGGCGGCTCCGGCCTCTTTCAACCGTCGGGCCGTGGGCGGGTCATCGCTGGTGTAAACCAGCACGTTGAAACCGTCCTTGATCAATGTCTCGGTTGCTTGAAGCGTGCCGATCGGTTCCGGCAAGAGCGTCTTCTTGTCGTTCAGCACTTCGAGCTTTACCCATTGTGCGCCGGGGTTCTCCAGTTGTTCGAGAATATCGCGACCCAATCGGGCCACCCGCACGGCATCTTCGGCGTTGAAACACCCCGCGGTGTTCGGCAGGATCGTGTATCGCTTTGTGTCGATGTAGTCGAGCAGGTTCCGGTTCTGTGAATCAATCAGCCGTTCCCGGCGTATCGCTACGGTCACGACCTCGCAGCCACTGGCCTCCAGGCAATTTCGCATCGCCTCGAAACTCGCGTATTTTCCCGTGCCCACGAACAATCTGGATCGAAACGCCTGTGTTCCGATCTTCAAAGGTGTTGGGTCCATTGTTGCGACCTCCGGTACCGGTTCTTCATCCTCCGCCGACCAACGTGACGATTTCCACGCGGTCCCCGTCGTTCAGCTTTTGCGTTGTGTACTCCGGCCGCCGAACCAATCGCTTGTTGACCTCGACCGCGAAAGGCGGTCGCGGGCTGCGTTTCCGGATCAGGGTCGCGACGGTTGCCGGTTCGTCGAGCTGCAAGTCTTCGCCGTTGATTTCAATACGCATTGAGATCATCCCTTCGCATCCGGCGCGAACACAACCGCGGCGTCTTCTCGGCGGATTATAGCGTCCGGTGCCCGGATGTATCACTTCGACCGCACGAGGCGGGTGTAACCCCAATAACAAACCCAAAGAAACGCGATCTCGATGGCCAACCCGAGCGGCCCATACAAGGCCCCGTTGACGAATATCAGCAGAACGGTCAGGGCGATGGTATTGATGGCGATAGCCGCGACCGCCTGCAACCGCTGCCCCGCCACACCGGCGTGGGCGGCCCCGCGCTCGCGAAACGCCCACAGGACGCCCGCCGCAAGCGTCACCGAAAACGCGAACGTGTAGGGCAAGGCCGTGATGACCGCATCCCGGCCGGACAGGCGGGTCGTTGCCATGACGACCGTTGTTACCAGGGCCCCGAGAGCGATCCAAACCGAGAGCAGCGCGTACATGCAACCATTTTCTCGTGGATGGCCCGGCGTGTCGACACCGATTGCGGCGACGGACGCCGAGGCTGAACGACCGCCGAGACGGCTCGATCGCGATTCGGACACCCTCTCGACAACCTGTGAAAAACGGCTCTCGAGAGGATTCCGCGGCTTTATCGATGGGCTTCCACGTGTGCAATCAGCTTGTAGATCAGCCTTGCCGCGAGAAACTCCGTTTGAACGCTTCCCGGAATCGGCAGGACCTCCACCAGGTCGGCCCCGACGATCCGCCGTTCGATCGCCACTGCCTTCAGCAAGTCGGTGACCTGGAACCAATCCAAGCCGCCGGGTTCCGGTGTTCCGGTGCCCGGGGCGTACGCCGGATCGAATCCGTCGATGTCGATGGTGACGTACACCTTCGGCCCCAGCGACTCCACCGCCTGTTGGATCCAATCAGGATTTTCCCGAGTTTCCCGGGCGGTGATCGGCCGGAACCGGTGGCGCTTCATGAAACGGTGCTCCTCCAGGCTGTAGTTGCGAATGCCGACCGGCACCAACGACGTCCCCAGGTCCAACACTCGTCGCATCACGGCCGCGTGACTGAATCGCGAACCCTCGTATTGATCTCGCAAGTCGGCGTGGGCGTCGATCTGAAGCACGCTCAACCGTCGATGCTTCGATAGGACGGCCCGGACCAGCGCGCTCGTGATGGAATGTTCCCCGCCCAGGCCGATCAAAAACTTGCCGTCGCGCACCACTTTTCGGGCGGCGCGGTATAGCCGTTCGTGCATCTGGCTCGGCCCTGCCGTCTCCGGCGCGATCGGTTCGAGTGTCGCGATCCCGCAGGCGTGAAACTCTCGTCCGTACTCTTCGTCGAACTCCTCCACCTGCCGGCTGGCGGTGATTACGGCCCGGGGTCCGAGGCGCGTGCCGCTCAGGAAGGAAACGGTTGCGTCGTAGGGCACGGGAAGAATCGCGTACCGGGACTTGGTGTAGTCCGATGCCGCGGCGTCCAGGGCCAGGAAATTGTCGGGAATCGTGCTCAGGGTCGTTGCCCTCTGGTTGAAAAGCTCCGATAATACACGAAGCTCGCCATCGCCGACTCTGTTGTCGGTCCATGGGATGGATGGGTCAGACGCATGATCGCCGGAGCGGGCCGAAGCCGCAAATCGCGCCTCGGTCGCCGCGGTGGGGCTGTTGACGCGCGGCGGACGGCATCATATACACGGCGGCAGCCCCGGTGGGAACGGGCTACCTGCGCCGAGTATGGAAGAGGGACATTACCATGACTTACGTCGTAACTGAGCGATGCGTCGACTGTCGATACACGGATTGTGCCACGGTCTGCCCGGTGGAATGCTTCTGGGAAATCGAGGATCCCGCAATGCTGGTCATCGATCCGGATACCTGCATCGACTGCGGACTTTGCATTCCCGAGTGTCCGGTTCACGCAATCTACACCGAGGACGAGCTTCCCGAACCCTACCAGGAGTGGACCGCCAAAAATGCCGAGCTTTTCGGCTCGGGCGTGAACTGCACCGAGAAAAAAGACGCGCTAGAGGGCGCCAAGACGCTCGAGGAAGTACAGGCGGCGGAAAAGGAAAAGGGTTGGGACATCAGCGAGCCCGGCGGGACCTGATCCGTTCATCGCCGCCACGCGAGCGGTCTCGGTTCTCGAACAGGGGAGCTCGGTCAATCGGCTAATCTGACGTCGCGGATTCACTCGGTTGCTTCCCCAGCAAGTGCCTGTCGAACCAGGCGGCATCCCATTCCATCTTCGCTTTTCGATTGGCGTACTTCGTCAATCCATGACCCTCGCCCGGGTAGACCACCAGTTGCGTCGGGACGCCGAGGTAATGGTCAAGGGCGCGAAACATGGCCCGTTGGTGGGCAGGGGGGCATCGGGCATCGTCGCCTCCCACGTGAAACAGGGTCGGCGTCTTCACCCTGTCGACGGCGAACAGCGGCGACGCCTCCCGCATTTCCCGCACCCGCGTCCAGGGGAATCCCTTCTGGAAATTAACCACGTGCCCCGGCGTGTCTTCAATACTCCATTGCATCGCCACATCCGAGATTCCCGCGCCGCTGCTGGCCGCTTTGAATCGAGTGGTCTGGGTGATCAGGCAGTTCGTCAAGTAGCCGCCGTTGCTCCAGCCCATCGCCCCCATCCGGTTTGGATCGGCGATGCCCTTTGCAATCACGGCGTCCACGCCGGCGAGAATGTCCTTGACGTCCAAATCATTCTTGTGGCCGATCAGGTCCGTCATGAACTTGTCGCCGAAACCGGTTGAACCTCGATAATTCGGACTCAGGACCGCAAAGCCCTTCGAGGCCATAAGCACCCGCCCATAGATCCAGAACCGCATGTGAAGAAGACTCGCTGCCGTCGGACCACCGTGGATCTCGACGATCAACGGAAGCGGCTCGTCTCCCGAATAATCCGGCGGCAGTTCCAGTATCCCCTCGACGCCCACGTCGCCGGCACCCTTCCACGCGAACGTCTGAATCTTCGGTAGCTTCCACGTGTCGACCTGCGGATTGACGCGCGTCAGTCGCTCGAATCCGCCGGGATCCGAGCCGAACGGCACGCAGAAGACGTCCGGCCCGTGCGTGACATCGCTCATCGCCATCGCCAGCAACCGGCCGCTGCGACCGAAGCCGAACGCTTCGCACACGACGTCGCCCGCCGTAAGCGATCGCGACGGGCCCTGTCCTCCCTTGCGGATCCTGGAGGTGCAGTATACGCGGGCCCGGGCCCGTTCCTCCCCGATGAAGCACAAGTCATCCGACTTGCCGCGCCACTGCATGCGTGCGGGCGACAGGTGTACTCCGCCCGGTCTGGTCACGCGCTGCACCTGGGTTTCACCGTGAAAGAAGGTCGCCACGAAGATCTCGCTCGGGTATCCGTCGAAGTCGACTCGAAATGCCAGCTTCCGCCCGGCATGGTCCCAACACGGCGACTCGATCCATCCGTAGGGCGAGGGGGCATCGTCTCGCCACATCCGGTCCGGAAGCGGCGAAACCGCTCCGGATTCGGCATCCCAAATGTCGACGCGCGAACGACCCTCGAATGAAATCAGGTGTTCGTTGGGCGTGGTGATCATCGCAATCCGTTTCTGATCCGGCGCGACCGCAAATGAGAAGATCACCCGCTCTTCGTCGATCAGCTTTTCGCTGCGCCAACCCTCGAGATCGAGCATCCATAGCTGCGAATACTCGACGACGCCGCGGCCGTATTCCAACTCGTCGAATTCTTCGTACAGCTTGCGCCAAGCGTCTTCCTTGTGCTCAACCGGAACCGTGTAGTAAACCGCCGTGCCATCCGACGACAACTCGAATTGGCCGATGCCGTCCTTGACGCGTGTGACCGCCACCGGCGCCCCCCCACGCGCCGGCGCACGCCAAACCTGTGCGTCGCCGTTGTAGGGCGGTTCTTTCTCATCGCCGCGCGACCTTGCACTCTTGAAATACACCCATTCTTCGTCCGGGCTCCACTGCGGCGAAGTGTCGGCCGCCGAATCGAATGTCAATCGGTGTCGCGCGTGCGTCTTGCAATCCACCACCCAGATGTCGGTGTTGCGTTTCTCCGCCGGAGGCTCCCATCGCGTCTCCGTATAGGCGACCCTCTTGCTGTTGGGCGACATCTCGACCCCG
>JAPULF010000200.1 GCA_027295245.1 Planctomycetota bacterium | reverse complement strand
CCCAATTGGTTCAGCATTCGACCAACCAACGCCAGCTTTCACAGCGCAGTGTCGGTTGCCCCGGTGAATTCAAACATCATCTGGGTCGGTCATAGTAATGTCGGCGCGAACGGCGGAGACGTCTATGTGACGACCAACGGCACCGCGGCAACACCGGCCTGGACGCGGGTCGACAACCAGTCGCCGAACCTGCCGAACCGTTGGGTCTCGAGCATCGCCATCGACCCGAGCAACAACAATCGCGTTTACGTTTCGTTTATGGGCTACAACTCGGACAACGTCTGGCGTACCACGGACGGGGGATCGAATTGGACCCAGATTACCGGCACCGGTCTCACGGCCCTGCCCGCAGCGCCGGTCAGTTCTATCGCACTCCACCCCACGAATGCCGGCTGGCTCTATGTCGCTACGGATGTAGGCGTCTTTGCATCGGCCGACGACGGCCTGAATTGGTCCACGTCGAACGATGGTCCGGCCAACGTGACGGTTGACCAGTTGTTCTACAAGAACAACAACACCCTTGTGGCGGCCACACACGGCCGGGGCATCTACGAATTCACGCCGCCGCAGGTTTCCTTCGCGGGCCTCAGCTCGGGCGGCACGCAGTTCGGGTTCGGCACTGCCGGGGCCTCGCTTTCCGCCTTCGGGCGGTTTGTCTCGTTCATCGCCGTCGGCAACCCGTCGCATGTTTACGTTCGCGACCGCCAGAACAACACGACGACCCATGTCAGCGTGGATTCGAGCGGGACTCCCGCCAACGCGACCAGCAGTACGAACACGATCTCAGCGGACGGGCAAGTCGTGGCCTTTTTCAGCGTGGCCAGCAACCTCGTCGCCAATGACAACAATGCTGCGGCGGACATCTTCGTGCGCGATATTCAGACCGGCACCACGACAAGAATCAGCGTTGCGTCCGACGGTACGGAAGGCAATGGCGACGTTCCCACCGGACCGGCCATGACCCCGGACGCCCGTTATGTCGTATTCTGCAGTTCCGCGAGCAACCTGGTACCGAACGACAACAACGGGAATCAGGACATGTTCGTCCATGACCGCAACACGGGCACGACCACGCGAGTCAGCGTGTCGTCGTCGGGAACGGAAGGCAACGGGTCGAGTTGCGAAGGGTCGATCTCCGCGGACGGTCGATACGTTGCATTCACCAGCAATGCATCAAATCTGGTCGCCAATGACAATAGCGGCGACTTTGATTGTTTCGTACGCGACCGCCAGACCGGCACGACCGTCCGGGTCAGCGTGACGTCGGCCGGCGGAGAGGTCACCGGATTCAATGTCAGGCCCAAGCTTTCCAACGACGGCCGCTACGTGCTGTTTGCGTCCGGCTCGGATTTTCTCTCGGGCGGTGACACAAACTTGCAAACGGATCTCTACCTGCACGATCGCGACACGGATGTCGACGGGGTCTTCGACGAGGCCGGTGCTATCGCGACCAAGCGAATCAGCGTGGCTTCGGATGGCAGCGAAGGCGACGGCTCGAGCGGACCATTCGGCGTGTACACGATGTCCAGCGACAACCGCTTCGTCGTATTCGCCAGTGACGCAACCAACCTCGTTCCGAATGACACGAACGGCCGGACGGACGCATTCTTGCACGACCGCGATGCAGACCGCGATGGAATCTTCGACGAAGCCGGCGCGATTTCCACGACCCGGGTCAGCGTCGACCAGAACGGATTGCAGGCAAACTTCGGAAACTTCCCCTCCTTCTTCGGCAATTCGAATCAGCCGGTCATCTCTTGCAGCGGCGGCATCATTGCGTTTACCAGCAGCTCATGGAGCCTGGTGCCGAATGATACAAATGTCGAAAAAGTCGACGTTTTCGTGCGCGACCGGCTCTTCGGTACCGGCGACGTGAATCTGGACGGGGCCGTGAACGGCGCCGATCAACAGTCCTTCATGGCCGTCCTGTTCGGAGTCAATACCAACGTCGGCAGCATCGCCGAGGCCGATCTGAATCGTGACGGAAAGGTGGATCTCACGGACAGCTCGATACTGATCAATCGACTGCTCGGTAGGTGCCCGTAGAATCGAGCGAGCCCCGGGCCGGGTATGGACGCGGGCCGATCGCCGATCGTTTCGCCGGAGCATGACGCCCGGGAATCGGGTGGCCTCGGTCGGCGGTCAGGCCGGGATCCAGGCGAGATCCAGAATCGTGTTGGTCGGCTTGGCCGTGTTGAAAACCGCCTGAATCGGCATGCCGATCTTCGGCTCGCCCTCTTTCATGTAGCCCATCAGCTTCGTGCAGACCCCTTCGATCTCCACGCTGATCAGCGGACAGGGCGTGCTTGCTCGAAAAGGGGCGCCCGGATACAAGACCGTGCTGTGCGTGTAGACCGTGCCCGTCTTCGGGGCCTCGACCCATTCCGTCTCGTGCCAGCAATCCGGACACTCGCACCGCGGCGGCAACCACAGGTCTTTCTCGTCGCAGTCCGCGTTGGTACACCGCGTGGCCAGGAGCTTCTCCTCCCGCAGCGCCCGGAAGAATCGCCCCCACCCGCCGTAGCTGTGGATGTGGTAGTGCGACTTCTGGTTCTTGATTACCAACGGGTCTTCGTTCAGGACTTCGGCGGTCGTGCCGTTCAGTTCGATCGTCATGGATCACTCCTTCTCCAGAATAGTGCAAGTGACGTGGCTTCCGGTCCCGGCGTGCGAAATCGCGCAACCTCGTTTCGCGTCTTTCACCTGGAGGTTGCGGTAGTCCGCCGGCTTTTTCTTGCCGTACCGGCCCCACCGCTCCGGGTCGCCGTGGAACTTGTCCCACTTGCCCTGGAGCTGCCACATCATCTCGACCAACTGCCAGATGCCCGTCGCTCCGACCGCGTGCATCGTTCCGATCAGGCCGCCGGACAGATTCGTCGGCAAGCGACCCTCGAAGTACGCGTCGCCCGATTCGATGAACTCTCGACCGCGCCCGTACGGACGCAGGCCGATGTCTTCATACGTCTGAATGTCGCTGATGGTAAAAGCGTCGTGGGTTTCGAGCAGGTCGAAGTCCTCGATGGGGTCCTTGATGCCCGCCATGTTGTAGGCCAGATACGCGGCCATCCGCGACGCCAGAAACGAGCTGAAGCCCGGCCATTCGTGCCTGCGCCCGTTGAAGTAGTCCTTGTAGGTCTCCTCCGTTTCGTTGGGCAGAAGCAGGATCGGCATGTTACGCCGGTCCGCCGTCCGCAACGTGTGCGTGCCGCCGCAGACGGCCGTCAGCCGTACGGGCTGATCGGTCATTTTGTGGGCAGTCTCTTCATCCGCAAGAAAGAGCACCGCCGCCCCCACGCTCATCACGCAACACTCCAGAAACGCCAGGGGATCGGAAACCATGTCGTTCTTGAGAACATCCTCGACGGTGTACTTGCCGGGGTTCTGGCTATAGGGCGAGAATCGGGCGTAGTCGTGGTTCTTGCAGGCGATCCGCGCCAGCGTCTCGCGCGGCACGTTGTTTTCGTATTGATACCGCTGGGCCATCAGGGCGTAATAGGCGGCGTACATCCAGCCCAGCTCGCTTT
>JAPULF010000020.1 GCA_027295245.1 Planctomycetota bacterium | reverse complement strand
GGCGCGGTATAGTGCTGGGTTCTGCATAGTTGGTGCCAATCGCGCCGAAACAAGGAGTTTCATCCCATGATGAAGTGGCTTCGAAAGCACACCAAGAAGATCATGGTGGGCGTCGTGCTTTTTGCAATGTTTTCGTTCGTCGGCGGACCGGTCATTACGGAAATGTTCAACCCGGATCCCGGCTCAATCGAGATCGGAACGGCGTTCGGTGAGAAACTTACCCGCGCCAAGGTGTTCTCGATCGCCGGCGACTCGGATATTCTCCAGTCCTTTCTCGGCCGAGGTTGGTTCGCCGCCACGATACACCCGGAAATGGGCCCCAGGCACTGGTACATGCTGACGCGCGAGGCGGCCGAGTCCGGAATCGTCGTGCCCGAACACCAGGTCGAGACATACCTCACCAATCGCGGCATTACCCCCGACCTCCTCAAGCAGTTCGAAAACCAGCGCCTCTATTCGTATCCCGTGGTGAGAACAGCCTTCAGCCGATTCCTTGCAGTTCAGGTCCTTGCACGACGCGTGATGAGCGCCGCCACACCTTCCCAGGCCGAGATTCGTCATTACGTTCGCGACACACAGGAGAAGGTTCGCGTCTCGCTCGTAGCCCTGGATGCCGAGAACTTTGTCGACCCGGATGAAGAGCTGTCCGAGGAGGCAATACAGGCCCACTTCGAAGCCTACAAAGACCTCGATCCCGCAGAAAGCGAAAGCGGTTTCGGCTATCGGTTTCCCCGCCGCGTCGCCGTTCAGTACTTCGGGGCGTCCGTCGAAGACATCGAACCACAGGTTGCCTGCAGTCAGGACGAAGCCGTGGCCCACTGGCGCAAAAACAGAGCCAACTACACCAAGACCCAGATTATCACCACAACCACCCTGCCCGCGACAGGGCCCTCCCAAAGGGAAACGCGGCAGGTCGAAATGAAGTTCAGCGAGGCTCGAATGCCGGTCGAGCGTGACGTACGCCGGGAGAAGGCCCAACGACTCATCAAAAAGGCCATGCGGGAGGCCTGTGCCGATTTGCTCGAGCCCTGGCAGGGCCAGGCCGTGGATCCCGATACGGGCTACAAGAAAGAAATCCCGGAATCCGTCCGGGCCCCTGATTTCATGCGCAGGGTGTGCGATCGCATCTCCGCGGATCTCGGTGTCCCGCTTACTTTCAAGGAAACCGGATTGTTGTCGCAAGACGAACTCGCCAACGTTCAGGCGATCGGAAAGGCATCCCTGCAAGTCAGCGCCAACGAGCGAATCGGTTTCTCGGAGTACGCCTTTCGGGTCCCCCTGTTTTTTCAAAAGGGACGCGGCAGCGAAACCACCCTCAGCCTGCAACGCTTCCAGACCCCCGATTCGCCGCTCACCCAGACGACCTTCAAGCTGATCGACAGAAAATTTCAACTGGTCCCGGCCGCGACCTACCTGTTCCGCGTCGTCGACGCCCGGGTGAAGCAGTCTCCGGACTCGATCGACGAGGTACGGGAAAAGGTGATTCTCGACCTGCGCACGGCCCGCGCTTTCGAACGGATGGAGGCCGACGCCAAGGCCCTCCTTGCGACCTCACGACACCTCGGGCTGGACGACGCCCTCGATCTCATGGAAGACCTGCGCGTCAAGTCAAAAGTCGAGCGGGTCTTCGGACCGCACCCGCTGACCCGGCGGATCGCCAGATCGCTCGCTGTTCCTGCCATTTCCGTGGTGGGGACCGCCTCGCAGAAACTTGTCGACGCATGCTTCGAAATGGCCGCCGACGGTTGGACCCCCGAGCCGATGGAACTGCCCGACACGCCCGACGTCGCCCGGGCCACGACGCGCCCGGCGATGGACCCGACCCCGGTCGTGCGACTGGTCCCGCTTCCAAAACTGCATCGCTGGATCATCGTGGAGTTCAACGGCCTGGATCCCGTTCGCCAAGATCAATTCGAGAGCCAATACCGCGACGAAGCCTACACGTTTTTCACGAATCCGCAGGGCCGGCGGATGATCGAGATTCGGATGAGTTGGTTCGAACCCGAGAACATCGAAGAGCGTTGCGGCTTTGTCCCGGCAGAGTCAACAGACGACGAAGAGTCCTCCGAAGGTTGAGCCTGGCTTCCAGGGCGTTCCCGCACGGGCCATTGACCCTTCCAATCAAGTCACGATTCGGAAGAACGCCCGATTGGCAACGGCCTCCGTTCGGCATCCACGGCCACATAGACGATTTCCGCCGCCGTCACGTCGACGGCCCCGCGCGGGTGCGCGAACCGCTCGGCCCGCGCCTTAACCCGGATGCGGATGGACGTGCGGCCGATTTGAAGGGTCTCCGCGTAGAAGCTCAAGACATCTCCGACGAAGACCGGCTCCTTGAATTCAACCGAGTTCATCGCAACCGTCACAACCCGGTCGCCGCAATGCCGTCTTGCCTCGATGGCGCCCGCCTGATCCAAATAGCTGAGGATCACACCGCCGAAAATCGTGCCATGGGCGTTCGTGTCGCGCGGCATCATCATCACCCGTATCGCCGGGCAATCCTCCCATCGCTTCTGTTCTTCGCTCATCGAATGCTCTCCGTCAAACCGCGCCCGGCGTGCAATCGGCGCCCCGCTCGGGCACATCCTCGCACACGGCGTCGCTGCACCGCCTAAAGCCGGATCGAGGCATCATATCCCCCGAAACAAGAGTCCGAAAACCGGATGACATTGCCCCCCGCCGCGTAAGGCGACTGTTGACACACCCCCACAATTCGTTAGAACCTTGAGTATAGCAAGCTTCAGCGTACTTGCGGGGTGGGTTCGCTGTCGAGTGTACGGATTCCATCGGATGAAAACGCCCAATTTTCGCCTCTACGACACTCAAGCCACAACAGGCGTCCTGGTTGGAATCGCGGCCGTCGGTTGCCTTGCGGCCCTCATGTTCTGCTCGGTCGGTCGCGGTCTCGATTTGGACCAAGGGGTCATCGCCTATTCGCCGAAAAGCCCGTGGGGACAATATCGAAACTACATGGTCATGGGATTGACGGCTGTGAGCCTCGTCCTCGGGACCACGGCGGGCTTGCTCGGCTTCAACAGCCTGGGACAAAAGCGAAACAATCGGCAAGCAAGATCCTGGCTCAGCCTCGCGATGGGGGCGTTCGTGGATGCTC
Organism: Planctomycetota bacterium; assembly: GCA_027295245.1. GTDB lineage: Bacteria > Planctomycetota > Phycisphaerae > UBA1845 > UTPLA1 > JAPULF01. Next base: position 123 of record JAPULF010000020.1, on the reverse strand, counting down.
TGGCACCCGTTTTCTTTCTCGCCTGGTGGATATTGAAAGAGTCGGTTATTTGAGCCGTGCGTTCGAGACGGCCGGCCGAAAATCAGTAAGCAGTTGTCGTTCGGACCGTTTCCCGGATAGTGG
>JAPULF010000002.1 GCA_027295245.1 Planctomycetota bacterium | reverse complement strand
CGGTCCGTCGGCCAGCACGCGCGACACAACGACACGGGGTTGGTCCGCAAGGCTTCGCTCGATGGAAAACCGTCGGCCGGGCAGCGGTTCGCCGAAAGCCGCGACACAAGCCTTTTCGAGCGACTCGGATACGAATATCTGCGCCGGGGAATCAGAACTGGAAATAACCTCCCAGATGATCGGAAAGCCGTCGCTGCCTAGCGTCGTGCGAAAGCCCTGCCAAGCGGGGCCTGCCACGGACGTTCGCGGCGAAAGCGCATACCACCAAATGTGAAGCGTCTGTTCGTATTCGCGACCGTTCAAGGTCACGAATCCTCCCGCCGTGTAAACGGTCGGCTGATTCGCGTCGATGCTCAAGTCTCCGAGTGCATCGATAGCGAGGACGCCGAACCCGAGGATTGCGTCAGCGCCATCCGCGGCCGATTCGAGTTCCTGCAAAATCAGTGGCGGCAATTCCTCGGCCCGATCACGCGGGTTTTCCGACCGGGGCTTGAAATAGGCGGCATTTGCAAAAACGGTTTCCACGCGGTCATAGAGTGCAGAGATGGACTGCGCACGCGTCGTGTCCGGCGCTCGCGCCGCGGGTTTGCCGCGCGCACATCCTAATGAAATGGCCATCGAAATGCAGATCGGCACTATGATCACCGGACCGCATCTTGATCGATGAATGACGCTCGCCACCATAGAGACTATTCTGCCGGAGGTGGCCGATTTTCGGTAGCCGTCGGGTCAATGTAAACGCGCGAACCCCGGACTAACGGAGCAGGATTTACACATGGCATCATATTCAGTCATGGTGGCCCCGGATGCTGACCTGGCGGATCGGAATCGGTTCCCGTTTAGCCGGCATCACCGCGGGTCGCCGTTGCGACCGAGGCGAGGCCTTTCGCTGTAAAGCGGACGGCGGCCTGCCGCCGTTGGGCGATGGGTCCGCCTGGCCGCCATCGAGTGTCCCGGCCGATTCCGTGAGTCTGGCAATGTTGAACAGCTTCGGAATGAACATGTCGGTGGGCGAAAGCTCGCGGGCGCGCTTGAGGTACCGGTGAGACCTTCCCGGCCCGTCGGTATAAAACGTGACGTATCCCAACATTGTCACGCTCCCGACTTCATTCGGATGTCGCGCCACAAAAGACCTCAATCGTGAAAGCTGGGCCTCGAAGTCGGCTTTGTTCCCGTATTCGTCGCGAATGTCATACGTCTTGTATGGAAGCGAGGGCGACAGTTCAAACGCTCGTGCAATCAGGCGGGTCGCCTCGCTGTAGCGACCGAGGGCGAACAAGGCGTGGCCTGCATGGAGGCGGGATGCGGCATTGGCATGATTCTTTTCGGCCGCGCCAAGCAGGTTGATGAGGGCCCGTTCGTAATTGCCGTCGCGGAACTGAATCACACCCAAATCGAATTGCTCCGCATACTGATTGAGCAATCGCCCCGCACGGGCAGCCGCGATGTACCAAAGGTATTCGTGGTTGGCGTCGTATCGCCCCTGGTTGTAGGCCGATTCGACGTCGTAGCCGGAGCCGTATCCATATCCACTCGAATACCCGTCATAATAATCTCGATTGAATCCCCGCTCGTATCGGCTGAATCCCTTGTTGCGAAACCTGCCGGGTCGGCGGCGGCCGTCAAACCGATAGCGCGAGTGGCTGTAGTCCGGTATGGGTCGAATATGCGGGCTCCAATAGTCGGGACGATACGGCCCCGGATAAACGTAGTGGCCGGGGCGCAGAAGATACGGCTCCCCGGGTTGCTCGTTTTCGGTTTGGCCGCTTCGTTGATCTTGTTGAGTCGTGTCATCGCGATGGCGATCAGTCGAAGGGTTTGTCGACTGGGCGATGCCGGGACTCGGCACGGCGATCTGGAACATGAGACACATGATTGCGAGGGTCTTGGACATGCTCTCTCTCCGCACAAGTTAAGATCGGTGCTTCAGAATCGCTCGCTGACGCAAGCAGCATTCGCCTCCTCATATCCGGAGGCGAGTACTCATTGTTCAGGTAGACACGCAAGGTCCGAGTGGGATAGTAAGGAAAAAAAACAAATCGAGGGGACTCCTTTCGACCGTGTGAAACCAGCAATGTCGCGTTTTCGTGGCGCAATGTACCATTTTCGAACCGAGAAGGCGACCCGTGATTCTAATCTGCACCTGATTGGGGCGATTTGTAACCTCAAGGTCTTGCTGGGATTGACTGGATCCGTGGATTCGACAGGTCGAGTTTGCGGTTGTGGCACACCGCTTGCTTGTTAGTGTTCACTAGCCAGATTGAAGCCGATTTTGAGCGGGATTCACCACCCCCAAGAAACACTTTAGTGCTGTAAAAACATGGACTTGCGCCTCCGTTTCGGTTCAAATCCCCAGCCGTGGAAAAATACCGATAACCCGACAAGCTAGTGATTACTAACGAGGTGTCTCATGGTTTCCTTCCTTCCGGGAGAGACGGGTCGCGACGAATTTGCGACGGGCGTCTCCTTGCCTCTTTTGGCCGACAGCGTCGATACTGCGGTCCAGGCAGAGCGAGAACGGCTCATGAAAGAAGCCGGATTGAACATCGGTCCGGTCGCACACTTCAAGCGCCCCCGCGAGCGAAACTTCACCAAAGACGAACGCGACCAGGTCACTGTTTGGTTCGGCGGCCTCACCATGCGGCACGAGCAACTG
>JAPULF010000199.1 GCA_027295245.1 Planctomycetota bacterium | reverse complement strand
GCAGGACCAGTTTTCCGCGATAGTCGTCAGGAAACTTGACTTGCTTGCCGTCAAGCCCGGGACCCTCAAAAGGGCGGGCGTCCTGATTCACCCGTGGCGGCCCCTGCATTTTCGGCCTGGGCGGTGCGGACTGTTCGAACGTAATGCCGGTTCCATCGGGCGTGATGGCGGCCACCTTCAAATAGCCGTCGCCGGCCTTGAATGCAGCGCCGGCGGGATTCATTTCCCCTCGTTCGTATTCGCCGTTGCCGTTCAGATCGAGTCCCACGAAAAGGCGCATGCTTCGACCATTGGGAAACGTAAAGTCGCCGGTCGAGAATTCATCCCACAAGATGACCGGATGTGTGCGACCGTTGATCAGGGCATGACCCTGCATGTAAAAGTCGGCCAAGTAGAGCAGTGCGTTCGGCGGCAGCCTGCGAGCCCGGTTCTCGGCCGGTCCGAAGCGGTAGAGCGTCAGCGATCGGTCCTTGACGGTCGATCCGTTTCCCGCGGACACCGCTACCGTCGCGAGTCGGAAATCGACCGCTTTTTGCCCCTCCGGAGGCTCGACTTTTGGCCACGTGATCTCCGGATCATTGGCCATGTTTCCATCGGCGTTGGCGTCAACATAGATCTTCGGATTCGACGGATCCTCTTCGTCCAGTGCGACCGTGATGGCGGTGGCGGTGGATTGCGGGCCCAGCTCAATCCTGGCCCACATCGCACCCGCTCCCACAGGAAATTCGGTCATATTTCCGGGCGATTGACCGTTCATCTGGAGCACCTGAGGTCGAATCGGCAGCCTTTGTGCCGCCCCCGACGGGACCAGGGAAAGTCGGGACGTATTGTCACTGAGCGGCGCGAAGCTCGGCAACGAAATTATCGCGGCAATTGCGAATGCGCTAATCATGGCTTGGGCCTCCTGATACGACCGACCCCTGTCGTACCTTGCTATCGTGTCGGCTATTTTAACAGGCCCGCCCAATCCGGATCAACGGGGGGCGATAAGCGGCGATCAATGCTCCGATTCCGGCCGCTCACGAGCCCGCCGAATCAAAAGGTCTTCGGTGACCCGCGGACGCTCCACTTCGAGTATCGCCGGAATGGCGCCGGATCGACACAGTCCGTACAGAATATCGATGATCTCGGAATACGGCACGCCCAGCCCCCTCAGTTGGCCGTTTCGGTCCGTTTCGGGCCTTCCGGCGAGATATTTTATCAGGGCGCAGATGTTGACTGGCGCGCTCAGGGGAGGAGAGACCACCCTGCTGACACGATTGAAGCGAAGAATTGTCAGTTTTTCGGCTCCAACGTCGGCGTTGATCCGAATCAGCGTAAACGGTGATTTCGAATCGTTCGACGGCTCGGGATAGATGACCGGGGGCCGACATGCCAATTGCGAGCCGAAAATCGCGATTCTCGGTTGGAGCGACCGTTGTGCGTAGATCAGGAAAGGACCGTCAGACGCGACGATGTCGAGAATCACCATTTCGTCATTCAGCGAAACCGTGTTGATCGACGGATGATTCTGCCTTCGTAGCGACTCGTAGGCCGCGATCCGGACTCTCACGTCGGAGTCGTCCAACAGTTTGCGCAGCACTTCACCGGCCGGGTGAACCTTGAATGCCGCGTAGCCCAACTCTTCGATCGCCGGCATGCGCAGCACACTTGCCGGATTTCGGGCGAAATCCGCGACGACGGCTATACCGTCTTCGTCGCCCAGCCGCATGCCCGTGCGCCCGGCGTAGTAGCGGGTCGCCGATGACGTGTGGGTGTAGAACCGTCGCACCGTGGGCAGGGCGGACTGGCCGATGGCCTCCCACGCCAGGGAGATCGCCTCGTAATCGGCGTCCGGATGGACGGTTTCACGGGCCAGTTCGCCGATTCGCGTTTCCAGAAACCTGCGGTCGGCCCGCAACGTCGTGTGCATCACCAGATCGAGAAATACCTTCTTGCGGTGGCGATGATCCGGTGGAATCTCGATATTGACGAGGCTCGGGCTGATCGCGTCGGCGACTGGCGTGAGGGAGCCGTATCGATCGTTCAACCTTCTGCGAATCTGTTGCGCCGAACTGTAGCTCGGGTCGGTCAGTATCAAACGGACGCGTCGAGGCTCCTTTACGATGCCGCCGCCCAGTATCATGCCGACCGTAGGCGTGAGCGATGTCGCACTTTCTTCGTCTCTTCCGAACGGGGTCACGAAGACCGGACCTTTTCCGATTGCCACCGTCTTGCCGCTTATGACGCCTCGCGGACTCTCGGCGTAACGCTTCAGTTCACACAAGACCAAGAGCCCCCCGACAAGCGATTCCGAATCGTCGCCCAATGCCCGGACCACCAGGTCGATGCGCGTACCTCTTTCGGCCGCGGTGGGAATCTCGCCGGTCACGTCGACCATCGCGGTGTCTCGATCTTCGATGATCTGATTGGCCGGAATCGCGGGTTGGCCGATGCCTTGGCGACGCCGCATTTCCTTGGCGAGGTATTTCTTGACCACTTCCGGGCCGCCGCTCCCGCCGGTGTCCACCAGGTTCACAACCAGTCCGTACCCTCGAACACGATTGAACCGCAGGCCTTCGATCGTCACCTTTCGACCGATCGTGCCGCGAAGAGCGGCGGACTTGGGCTCCGGCCGCGGGTTCGCGGTCGGCTGGGACCCGGGCTTCTCGAATTGGGCCCACCACCGCTGCCATTCTTCGGGATACATGCACCCTGGGCCGCACGCCGCGACGAGGCAGGCGACGAGCACCCATAGACTGATTCGCATCCGCGGCAATGGATTCCCCGTTGTTCGGTCCCGAGTCAACTCGCGCGCCACCACGACCGTGCGCGCCGAGCTCGAGCGGCGGGTCAGAAACGGAACTCTATCGAATTATATCCCCGGCGACACGGTCGCTGTCGATGAACCCATCTGGAATTATCGGTGCCACTATCGATCAACCGCAAGCAACGCCAAGTTGGGAAATCGGACGCACGCCCCCTAGCCGCGTCGGAGTAGCTTGGCGGCCAGCTTCCAGGCCGCATCCAATTGCTGCTTGGCCGTCGCTAGCTCGGTGATTGTCATTCTAAGGTATGCATTCCCCCCACCGCCGGAAGACGCGGCCCTGGGTGGACGCCCCCGACGTGCCTGAGTCCGACCCTTTTTCTTGGAACCGGTCTTTCCTTGCCGCCGTACGGCCGCCCATCGCTTCTTTTGGGCGTCGCTGATTCGCTTGCGGGCGGCGGTCGATAGTCGTGGCATTTTTGTCTCCTTTTGAGGTCCTTGGACTGCCCCCCCCAAAGTGCCCCGACTCGGGTATCACTCAGAGTAGAGAAACATGAATCCGGTCGTTCGTCAACCCGCCGTTCATGACCGTCGCCCGTTGTCCGATACCCCCAGTGAACCTGCGTCTGGCGAGTCGAGGATCGGGTCCGGCGTGCTACCGGTAATTGCCGGTTTCGGACGTTTGTGGCTGCGATCCGGGCTTGCAATAGGCGCCGGGTAGGCGTAAAGTAGAGGGGACGAAGGGAAATGACCTCGGACGAAAACGGGAGTTCGTATTTCCCGGTCGATAATGCGCCGCCGCTGGATTGCC
>JAPULF010000198.1 GCA_027295245.1 Planctomycetota bacterium | reverse complement strand
GAGCCGAGATCCCCAGGAAGCTGAACGCCCCGAAGATGGAATCGAGCACCGACTGCAAGGCCGCAATTATCGGCGAGACAATTGAACATATACCTGAACGATCTAGCATGGTTTTGTGCTCCTCTACAGACTGAACAAACGAACTTGGCCTAGGACCCTACCTGGCATGTCCCAGGAGTAACCCAAGAATCGGCCAAATCTTATGCGAACCGCAAGTTTTTTTCCGGTCGCACTTTGGATAACACCTACGCGACAGCGTGGAATACTAATTGCACCCACTCATCGTTGCAAGCACTATGCGTCGGGCAATAGGCGATATGGCCGGACGAAACCGGGGTGCTGTAATCTTCTGATTGCACTATGGTTGTGCGCGATACGGAGGGGGGCGGCGAGCGAGGTTGGTCCGATAAATCTTGACGCTCCTGCATTTGCCTTCGTGACCCGAGGAGCGTCGCGCCGTCAATGGCCGGCGTCAGCAGATCCCTTGAAAACCAGTCGAGCTTGCGGCCGTACAGTTTTCTTAATATACTTGCGGATCTTTTACGATCCCATCACCGGAACGGGTGGATACGACGCCGACCCAGGGTTCGGCGTTGCCACGGGAAGACCGTATGACCGCGCAAGTAATGCTTGGAAGACAAGAAGGACGTGATGCAGTGACCGGATCGCCATTGAGCCGCATGCGAAACGTGGGCATTTCGGCCCACATCGATTCCGGCAAGACGACGCTGACGGAGCGCATCCTGTTTTATACCGGTCGGATTCACCGCATGCAGGAAGTCGGCGGCGAAGGCGCCACCATGGATTACATGGATCTGGAGCGCGAGCGTGGAATCACGATCACCTCGGCGGCGACAACCGTTCAATGGAACGATCATCAGCTCAACGTTATCGATACACCCGGCCACGTAGACTTCACGGTGGAAGTCGAACGATCGCTTCGTGTGCTGGATGGGGCGGTGCTGGTCTTGTGCGGGGTGGCCGGGGTGCAGTCGCAGTCGATCACGGTGGACCGGCAGATGAAGCGTTATCGCGTACCGCGGATTGCGTTCATCAACAAGCTGGATCGGGCGGGGGCGGATCCGGTGATCGTGATCAATGCGCTCGAAGCCAAGCTCGGTCTGACGACGGTGCAGCTACAACTTCCGATCGGTCTGGGACAGGATTTCGACGGTATCGTCGATCTGATCACGATGAAGGCCCTCTATTTTGACGGAGCGGGGGGCGAGCGAATTCGTATCGAGGATATTCCGGATGATCTTCGGGCGGAGGCCGAAAGCGCCCGTACCGGAATGCTGGACGCCCTGTCGCTGTACGACGACGAGCTTCTGGCGATCATGCTGGAGGAAAAGCCGGTTCGCGAATCGCTGATTCATGACATCATTCGGCGCGGCACGATTGCGAATGAAATCACGCCGGTCGTGATGGGCTCGGCCTACAAGAACAAGGGCGTTCAGTTGCTGATGGACGCGATCATCCGATACCTTCCTTCGCCGCTGGACCGCGAAGTGTTCGGGCTGGACCTGGCGAACGAGGAGGCCGAGACTCCGCTGGAGGCGTCTCCGGACGCTCCGTTGACCGCCCTGGCGTTCAAGCTGGTGGACGAGTCTTTCGGTCAATTGACGTTTATGCGGATCTATCAGGGGAAAATGGTCCGCGGCGAACGGTACACGAATACCCGCGTGCGCAAACGCCATCGCTTCGGCCGCATCCTCCGGATGCACGCCGACGAGCGAGAAGAGGTTTCGGTTGCGGGGCCCGGGGACATCGTGGCGGTGGTGGGATTGGATTGCGTGTCGGGCGACACGTATTGCGGCGACGGAGCCGTGTATGCGATGGAGTCGATGCACGTCATGGACCCGGTGATATCGATCGCGATCAGCCCGAGTAGGACTACCGATCGCGACAAGTTTTCCAGGGCGTTGAATCGGTTCACGAAGGAGGACCCGACCCTTCGGGTGTCGAGCGATCCGGAGACCGGGGAGACGATTCTGGCGGGCATGGGGGAGTTGCACCTGGAGGTGTATTGCGAGCGGATCCGGCGAGAATACAAGGCGGAAGTCGTTGTGGGTCGGCCGAAGGTGGGATATCGCGAGTCACCGACCAGGGTGGTTGCCTATAACCACAAGCACAAGAAGCAGACCGGTGGTTCGGGCCAGTACGCCCATGTGGTCGGAAGCCTGTCACCGATGCCGAGGGACAGCGAGGAGCAGTACGAATTTGAGAGCAACGTGGTGGGGGGGCGCGTACCGTCGGAGTTCATTCCGTCGGTCGACAAGGGGTATCAGTCGATGCTGGGCAAGGGACCGCTTGGCGGCTTTCCGATTGTCGGCGTGAAGATGACGCTGGACGACGGTTCGTCTCACCCGGTCGATTCGTCGGACATGGCGTTTCAGATTTGTGCGCGGGACGCGTTTCGGGATGCGTTTTTGCGGAGCAGCCCGGTGTTGCTGGAGCCGATCATGGCGGTTGAGGTGGAAACACCGACCGAGTTTCAGGGTCCGATGATCGGAGACCTGTCGGCGCGACGGGGGATTGTCAAGAGCACGGAGGCGCGCGGGCCGTTGACGGTGGTGACGGCGGAGGTTCCACTGGCGGAGATGTTCGGTTACGCGACCGACGCGCGGTCCATGTCGCAGGGTAAGGCGACGTTCAGCATGGAATTCTGCCAATTCAAGAAGGTTCCGGCTTCGATCCAGACCGAGATCATCGAGGCGGTCAAAAAGGCGAAGGCTGGCAAATAGACGCGGATTGCCGAGGAGGTGTTTTTCCAGTGCATGAGCGATTCAGTGAAAGGGCCCGACGGGCGATGGCCCTTGCAAACCAGGAAGCCGTCCGGCTGCATCACGATTACCTGGCTCCGGTTCACATTCTTCTGGGCATTATTTCGATGGGGTCGAGCGTCGCGGCGCTGGTTCTTCGCAACCTGGATATCGATCTCGAGACACTGCGTGCGGACGTCGACCGGCTGATCGAGCCGGGCGACAAGGAGTTGCACCAGACAAAAATGGCGCAGCGATCGGACACGCGGCAGGCCATTCAATTCGCGATCGACGAGGCCCGCAAACTGGGCCACAAGTACGTGGGCACGGAGCACCTTTTGCTGGGATGCTTGCGCGAGGGTAGCAATATTCCGGCGCGGATGCTTTCGGAACGCGGGGTTCACGTCGAACGGCTGCGGGAGGAGATACTCAATCTGCTTCGTTCGAGCACGGACGAGGATCATTCGGCGCGGGCCGCGGGCCGGGCGTCCGACGAGTGGCTTCACCAGCAGGAGCTGGCCAAGGCGTTCCGGTCGCCGGGTTTTTGGCATCGTCTGGTTTTGGCGGTGGATTCGGCGAACCGTCTGGGCGACGGCGAGATCCGCGACGAGCATCTATTGCTGGCGTTGCTTCGGGAGCCGGACAGCTTTGTCGCACAGATGCTCATCGAAAAAGGGGTTACGCTCGATTGGGTTCGGGATCGAGTGACGCGGTCCGCAGCGATCTGACAACTGTTTTTCGTAGCACTTCCAGCATTTCACGAACGATTTCGGCGGTCCGTGTTTTCGTATGCGCCGAATAGCTGTTTCGCGCAAGGCTCGTGACGCGCGAGATCTCGACATTTAGCACGCCGCGGCCTGCCGAGCGGCCAAGATCTACCCTCTTGCCAAGCCGGCATGCCGAACATGTTATATTCGAGGCAGCGGTGCGCCATTTGGCAAGATTAGAGGGGTGACGCTACCGTGAATCTTGAAGTGCCGTCGTTCACGCCGGGGCGATTCGGCGTCGCCGGGCGTTTCCTTCGTCAGTTGCGTCACACAGGGGGAGTACGTTAACTTTGTGTTGAGAACGGAGGCGGCGATGCGAATCGAGCATGACATGCTATCGCAGGGTATGAACGGCCGTGGGGCGGGTCTTTTTCCCACGCGACGGATGACCTCGGGGGCCGGGGCCGCCGCCCGCACGGGGCGACGTTGCGTGCAATCGCCACTCGGCTGGGTCGCGATCGGCCTGATTGTATGCGCTTGCACGGGATCGGTTTCGCGGGGCGAGAGCGGGGCCCTGGTATTCGAGATCAGGTTTGACAAGACGGTTCGATCGGAGCCGTTCACGGGTCGCGTGCTGATCTTTTTGGCCGAGGCGGGGAAAAAAGGCTCGGGACGGTTCGGCTTTTTCGGCCGGGGGAGCGATGAACCCCGGGCCCGGTATACCTGGCTGAGCCGGTCGCCGCTTTTTTCGAAGGACGTTCGAGATTGGAAGCCGAACGAGTCGTTGCTGGTGGATAGTCCGATCGGTTTTCCTTGGGCCCTCGGCGACTTGCCGAGAAAGAAATACAAGATCCAGGCGGTCATGCACACGAATCCGGACGTCCCGCACTCGGGTACCGCGCCGGGGAATCTGTATAGCAAGGTAAAAACGAAAGAGCTGGATGCGGCGACGAGCGGTGCCGTCCGGATTCGTATTGGCCGGCGCGTGAAGGCCGGCAAGACCGCAGTGGCTTCCAAGCGCGCGGAAGAAGTCAAGATCCGCAGCCGACTGCTCTCCGAATTCCACGGTCGCGACATCTACCACCGGGCGATTGTCCGACGCCCGAGGGAATATGACGACGATCCCGATCGTCGTTTCCCGACGCTCTACATCGTTCCGGCATTCGGCTCGGATCACGGGGAGACCGCGACGATGTATTCGTCCATGCTGGGGGCGTTCAAGACGCCGTTCGTACAGGTGACGCTGGATCCCTCGTCG
>JAPULF010000197.1 GCA_027295245.1 Planctomycetota bacterium | reverse complement strand
GACCGGGTTGGGCGTCCGACCCTTCGAAGGCCACGAGAACTTCAGCACCTGGCACTCTCTCCGGCGTTTCGTGATCCGCTCTGGCGCACAGGTGATTCGCGAAGAGGGTCTGCACCTGTTTCCGTTCCATTTCGGTGCGCATGGGTTTTCTCGTTGGCTCGATCGCCGCGCCCAGTCCCTGCGGGCCGCGATGATCAATCTCTGCGTGCTTGCCCGCAAACGCGGTCCGGCCCCCGCCATCTAATCCTGCCGCGCCGCGGACGCCGTTTGACAACAATTGTGCTAAACTGCCGGCATTCGCCCTTTGAATCGGCGGAATGCCGCACGGAATCGCTTCTGGAGCCGTTTCGGAATGTATCGTGAAGTCACAGCATGTCGAATCTGCGGTGGGGGCGACCTGTCCACGCTGATCGAACTCGGCGATCAATACCTGACCGGGGTTTTCCCGAAAGACCCCAACCAAGAACTCACCCGCGGACCGCTCTCCTTGGTCCGCTGCACCGAATGCAGCCTCGTCCAACTGCTTCATTCCTACGATCTGACCGAGCTGTACGGCGACCACTACGGATATCGTTCCGGCCTGAACAAGTCGATGGTCGCGCACCTGCAAGCCACCGTGGCCCGACTGTGCGGTCGCGTGTCCCTCGCCGACGGCGACATCATTCTCGACATAGGTAGCAACGACGGAACCACACTCGCATCATACGATCGCGATCGATTCACGCTCGTCGGCTTTGACCCTTCGGCCGACAAGTTTCGCAAGTACTACCGCGACGACGCAAGGCTCGTGACGGACTTCTTCTCGGCGGCCCGATTCGGACGCGAGTTCGGAAAGGACGCCCGCGCCCGCGTGGTCACGTCGCTCGCGATGTTCTATGACCTGGAGGATCCCCTCCGATTCATGACCGAGGTCGAGAGCATCCTCGCCGCCGACGGGCTGTGGTACTTCGAACAGAGCTATCTGCCCTCAATGCTCGCAAGCAACGCCTACGACACCATCTGCCACGAACACCTGGAATACTACGCCGTTCATCAGATCAAGTGGATGACCGACCGCGCCGGCTTGAAGATCGTCGATATCGCGTGCAATGACATCAACGGCGGTAGCTTCGCGGTGTCGGTCGCGAGGCGGGACGCCCCGTATCCGGAAAACGTCGCCGTCGTCCAAAAATTCATCGAGGCCGAGCGCAACAAGGGGTTGAACACGCCCGCGCCCTACCAGGCGTTTCGCGACCGGGTCCTTCGGCACCGCGACGATTTGCGCGAAAAGCTGACCCGCTACAAGTCGGACGGACGCCGCGTGATTGGCTATGGCGCATCCACCAAGGGAAACGTCCTCCTCCAATACTGCGGAATCGACGAATCGTTGCTGCCCTGCATCGCCGAGGTCAACGAAGAAAAGTTCGGGTGCTTCACGCCCGGCACGCGCATTCCGATCGTCTCGGAGGCCGAAGCAAAGGCCGCCAATCCGGACTGCATGCTCGTCCTGCCCTGGCACTTCCGGGCCAACATCGTCCAACGGGAAGCGGCCTACCTGGCCCGCGGAGGAGCCCTGCTCTTTCCCCTGCCAGAAATCCTCGAGGTCACGAAATGAAGCGGGCCCTGATCTTCGGTGCCCGCGGCCAGGACGGTACCCTGCTCACCGAGCAACTCACTCGGCGCGGATATCACGTCTTGGGAGTCGACCGAGGCGCGACGGATTGTTCGCTCGGCGAATCGTTGCCTCCCGTCGAAATCAACGATCCCGAATCCGTTCTCGCATTCTTTAGATGCTTCGTCCCCGACGAAGTGTATTATCTCGCCGCGTTTCACCATTCGTCGGAAAGCGCCGAACTGCTGGCCCCGTCGACGATTTGGACGCGGTCGTTCGACGTGCAAGTCAACGGTCTCCTGAACGTGCTCGAGGCCGTTCGCGCGGCGGCCCCGATGGCTCGACTCTTTTACGCGGCGTCCTCGTTGATCTTCGGCGTGCCGGATGAGTCGCCCCAGACCGAGACCGTTCCGCCCGCGCCGCGGTGCGTCTACGGCATCACCAAGACCGCCGGCATGCAGGTCTGCCGGTTCTACCGCCGGCACTATGGCGTCTTCACGAGTGTCGGAATCCTATACAACCACGAATCCCATTTGCGCACCGAGACCTTCCTGTCGCGCAAGATCGTGAGCACCGCGGTTCGAATCAAGAACGGCCGGGCCAACGAACTCGTCCTGGGAGACCTCTCGGCCCAGTCCGATTGGGGTTATGCCCCGGACTACGTCGACGCCATGCATCGAATGCTGGCCCTGTCCGATCCGGACGACTTCATCGTCGCCACCGGCAAGCTGCACCGCGTTCAGGATTGGGTCGAGGCGACCTTCGGGGTCTTGGGCCTGAGTTGGCGGGACTATTGCCGCGAAGATCCGTCCCTGATTACCCGGCGGCCGAAACCCCTGATCGGCGACAGCAGCAAGCTGCGGCGGCAGACAGGCTGGTGCCCCGAAACGTCGTTCGAGGATATGATCGCCAACATGATCGAGTTGGAAGGCGCGGTGCATGTCTGATAGGCGGTTGGAGAACCGAAGTTTCATCCGAGCCGCGACCATAAGGGAGCGGTCCGCGGGCAACCTCGATCGTTCGCTACGTGACGGTCCCGGCTCCGAGGCAGCCCCCCCACCAAGCCCCAGGACCATGGTCTTCATTCCCACCTACAACGAACTCGGAAACGTCGAGCGTCTGCACCGCGAGATCTCCGACCTCGGACTGGAACTCGATATCGTCTTCATGGACGACAACTCCACGGACGGCACGGGCAAGCTGCTCGACAAGATGTCCGAGTCCCACGCAAACCTCCGCATCTTGCACCGCAAGGGCAAGCTCGGTGTCGGCAGCGCCCACGCCGACGGTATCCGCTACGCGTATGAGCAGGGTTACGACACCCTCGTCACCATGGATTGCGACTTCACCCACATGCCTTCCGACATTCCGAGGATGATCGAGGCCGCCCGAGACAAGGACCTCGCAGTCGGCTCCCGATTCCTGAAGAAAGGCAGCCTGCCCGGATGGAACCTGATGCGCCGCTCGCTCACCCTGTTCGGGCACCTGCAGACCAAGTATTTACTCGGCGTGAACTTCGACGCCACCGGGGGCTTTCGCGTCTACCGCCTGAAGCGAATCCAGCAAGAGCTGTTCGGGCTCGTCACCTCCGGAAGCTACGCCTTCTTCTTCGAGAGCCTCTTCATCTTGTCGAACGCGGGCTGCTCGATTGCCGAGGTCCCCATCGTCCTCCCGGCCCGAACCTACGGCCATTCCAAGATGAGCCTCCTTGATGCGGCACGCAGTTTCCGCTTCCTGGTCACCCTCTGGGTCGAGCGCCAATTCAACCCCGGCCGGTTCCGCCCGGCAAAGTCGGTGCCGATCGACCCGGCCCTGGTCGACCCGCAGGACTGGGATTCATACTGGTGTCGAAAAGACAAGATCACCGGATTCATCTACGAGTTCATCGCCGGCATCTACCGCCGGGAGTTCATCAAGCGCAACCTCGAGATCGCCGTCCGGCGTCATTTCCGCCCCGGCTCCAATCTGCTCCACGCCGGCTGCGGCAGCGGCCAGGTCGACTGCGACCTCCACCGCCGCTACGACATCACCGCCGTGGACGTCTCCCCCCAGGCCCTCTTCCTTTATTCGCAGAACAACCCCCGCGCCGCCCGCATCGAGCACGCCAGCATATTTTCCATTCCTGAGCCCGACCAGTCCTTCGACGGGGTATACAACCTCGGCGTCGTCGAGCACTTCACCCACGACGACATCGACCGCATGCTCCGCGAGTTCCACCGCATCCTCAGACCCGGCGGCAAGATCGTCATCTTCTGGCCCCACAAGCACGCCTCCAGCGTC
>JAPULF010000196.1 GCA_027295245.1 Planctomycetota bacterium | reverse complement strand
CCGAGTTGGCAGTGCGCCGAACGATTGCGTCAAGTCGATGACCGCCGCAGTGCCCTGGTCGGTGAAACCCTTACGGCCTTCGTTGTCTTGCATTTCACCGCGCATGGCCCACACGGCTTTCATGAAAGCGGCGGGATCGGCAACCGGAACGCCGCCCGTTCCGCGCACCGCGATCGCCTTCAAATTCTTCGATCCCATGACCGTGCCCACACCGCTTCGTCCGGCCGCGCGGTGCTTGTCGTTCATGATGCAGGCAAACTTAACGAGGTTCTCGCCCGCCGGCCCGATACAGGCAACTCGCAATTGTGGGATACCCAACTCGTCGCGCAACCCATCTTCCGTTGCCGAAACCGTCTTGCCCCAGTAATGGCCTGCGTCCCGCAGTTCGACATGATCGTCGTAGATGTACAGGTAACTTGGTCGCGGCGCTTTGCCCTCCAGGATCAACATGTCGTAGCCGGCGAATTTTAGTTCCGGTCCCCAATGACCGCCGGAATTCGAAGTCGTGATAGCGCCCGTGAGCGCGCCTTTGGTTACCACCATGTACCGCGCACCGCACGGAGCCGGCGTGCCGGTCAACGGGCCCGTGACGAAGATCATTATGTTTTCGGGAGCCAATGGATCGACGGTTGGATCCATCTCTTCAAACAAATATCGATCCGCCAATCCCCGCCCGCCGATGTAGTCGTGCAGCCACTGTTCGGGAATCTCTTCGACAACAGACTTCCCGTTGGTCAAGTTAACTCGCAGCAGTTTTCCAATCCAACCGCCCATAGTGCTTTCCTTTGTCGGGACATCATTTTGGAATCGATTGCAGCGGGAGTTAGTATACCGAATTCCGCGCGCGCAAACCAACGTCGGTATCAAGAGGTGGCGGTTCACTTTGAAGACAAGACGCCCGGCTTCTCGAAGAGAGGGCCGGGAATTCAATTTCCATAGAACAAAAGGAAGCTCGCCATCGGGAGGGCGAGGCTCCTGCCGAGCCGCTTCGGCTTCACCCAGGACATCGGCTCAGCAGGAGCTTCGCCCTCCCAATTCCCGGACACCCTCTCTCGAAGAAGCCGGGCTTCTTATGTAGGGCGTGTGAAACACGCCCTTTCTTAGAAGACCTGGTGCGTTTCACGCACCCTACAAGTCAAAGCAACTCGGCAATCGGCTCGCCCTCGGTGAGGATGGGAACGGGGCGGCCGGAGTTATTGTCAAAAGATTGTGACGTGTCGATGCCAAAGCGCTGGTAGAGCGTGGCCAGCAGGCAATTGCTGTCCATGATGCGCTCGACTGGTTCTTCGCCCCGGCGATTCGTTTTGCCGATCACCTGGCCCATCCTCAACCCGCCTCCCGCCAGAAAGACGCTCATCGCACGCGACCAGTGATCGCGGCCCGGGCGGCCGCTGGAGTCCTGATTTCGGATCAGCGGCGTGCGACCGAACTCGCCGCAAAAGACGAACAAGACGTGCTTGTCGAGGCCGCGATCGTACAGATCCTCCACCAAGGCGGAAACCGATTGATCAAACGAGGGCAACTTTTCCTGGTAGGCTTTGAAGATGTGCGAGTTGACGGAGTGGTCGTCCCAGTTGCTGGTACGACCGGTCTCGGCCTTCAGACGAAATGTTGCCTGGCACTGCACGAACCGCACGCCGGCCTCGACCAACCGCCGACAGGTCAACAAGCTCTTGCCCCAATGCGTGTCGCCGTATCGTGCGCGTGTGCGATCACTCTCGCGAGACAGTTCAAAAGCCTTGCGGGTACGGTTGCTGGCCAGCATTTCGATGGCCTGTCGTTGAAAGGTGTCCATCACATCCAGAGTCCCTGTGCTGTCGATCGCGCGAGGAAGCGAATCGAGCGAGTGGAGCAAGTCGCGTCGCCGACGCAGTGCGAGCACTCCGTCGGACGTGATCGTCAGATCGTCGCCCGTTTGCGGCGTGCGATAAATCGGCACCGGGTCGTACTGGTTGTTGCCGCTGGCCGTTGTGCTCGAATTGGGATTGGGCATGTAGGGAGCATATGCCGGACCGAGATACGCCGGTCCACCACCATAAAACTGCGTGTTGCCCATAAACAGGGGAACGTCGCTCGACGGGTCTTCCAGTTTCTTTGCCACGACCGAGCCAACTTCGGGGAATTCCGAGTCAGGCAAGTTTGCCGCGATCGACGGGTACCCCGTCAAGAAACGGTTGGTGCCGCCTGAATGCTCGTTGCGCTGGTGGTGCAAGCTGCGTACGACGGTAAACTTGTCACCCAGTTTTGCCAACCGTGGCAGTTGCTCGGTGATCTCCAATCCTGGCACGCTCGTGGGGATCGGCCGGAACGGCCCCCGATACTCGGCAGGCGCGTCAGGCTTCAGATCGAACAAGTCGAGATGACTCGGCCCTCCGTTCGCCCAAAAAAGGATGACCGAGAAGTCGTCACCGTCAGCTTTGTTCTTCGCAGCGAACAGCCGCGCCAAGTTCGGCGAAACGTTCGAGACCAGCGCGCCCAGACTCAAACCGCCGACCTTCAACCAAGTGCGGCGGTCCAGCGGACCTGGGCAGAATGCACTTGTGTGACCCGACATT
>JAPULF010000195.1 GCA_027295245.1 Planctomycetota bacterium | reverse complement strand
GGGCGGGAGGCCAAGCGGCCGCGTACGTCGGCGAGAACGGGTTCGTCGGCCGTGAAATGCGAGATGTGGTTTGCCGGAAGCCAGCGATCATGGACGGCGTGTCGTAGCGAACCGAGTCCGGCGGCCGCCAGGATCAGCGCCGCGGTTGCTGCCGCCCTTCTTTTGTGCAGCTTGCCGAATACGATCGCGCCGGCCGCGAGCAGCGAGATGGACAACCAAGTGTCGAATGGGAAAAATCGATCGAGGATGATTCCGCCGGTCAGTCCGAGAGCAAGTGGGAGCAACGGGGCGGGCCGCGGCGGCGGTTCCTCAAAAGGCACGCCGGGAACAATCAAGTGCCCGGTCATCCGTGAATGAAAGACCAGAATGCCCGATACAACGCGAGAAAGGCGAGCTGGGCGATTTGGGCCGTGGCAAAGAGTGATTGGCGGGTCTGTCCTCCTCCGCGCCACGACATGGCGACGGCGACAACATAGGACACGGCGAGCACGATCATCCCGATAATGACGCCGATCAGGAAGTTTTGCGATCGACTGCAATAGATGGCGGTCAGCACCAACGGCAGGATGGTGACCGCAAGCAGTCGCTTGGGATGCATGGCGTTGCACAAGGCCTTGGTGTCCGGATCGGCATCGTGGCCGGGTCGACCGATGCAGGCTGCGAGCAGGATCGCCCAACGGCCCCAAACGGGAGCGAGCAGGAGCGGCCGGTAGATCGGGCTTGGATACATGAAATTGAAGTGAGACCGCCAATCCGGGGGCCACCACTGTCCTTCCGCACGCATGCTCATTATTAAGACGAGCTGGCAGACAATCGTCAGGATCAGCACGAGGGTTCCCACGGGAGACAGCGGCGTTCGGCGACCCGTCTCGTCGCGCCGAGGGTGTTCGCCCGTCAGAAGATGCGCGGTTCGGGCGAGCCCCATTGCCAGAAAGGGGCCGGTGAGCAGGCACTCCAGGAGAACTACCGACAAGGCGGGTACGATTTGCAAGTTGCCGGCCTCGCCGAAGATACGCCAAGTCAAACGAAACACCCCGGCCCAGAGGAGTCCCACGAGCAGGCCAAGTGGAACGATCCACCACGTGACCCGGGCGAATCCCAGCGCGGGCCCTGCAACCTCGCGGCTGCTTAGCGGAAAAAGAAAGTGAAGGGCCTGCACGAGGCTGGATCTCGGCCTTGGAGACGTCGCGATGGGCAGCGATGCCTGGCCGGATGGATCGGGCGGGTTTTGTGCGGCGGCCGTTTCGGGTTTATTGGAGCGCTCGCGATTCAATTGAGGACCACTGGTCATCGAATCGGTTTCCGGTGCAGGTCAATGCGGTCGCTTCGGCACTACAATCCTCGGGTAACGGCAGCTGCGACGGGCTGTGGGGCGGCACTGTGAATCGGGCGAACGACCGGGCGTAGTTCTGCGTCTACCCATTACGCACAGGCCGCGACCACACACGTGAAGATTGGCGACCGCGGTCGAGTTCGCCGATGATTGTATGCTGATCCGACATCAGTTACGATGTTATCGGCCGGAGAATTTGCGGATTCCGTGGCGAGCCGTGCGAATGGCGACAGGATGTAGCGTGTCGCCGGCTATGGCAGTTCAAGAATGGCTGTGACGCGAGGGCAAATTCCACACGACACGCAACCTGGAGCGCGAAGCACGTCTCCTACGGGCGACGAGGCTAGAACCAATCGTGAATCGCTCTTATCGAGGAAACCGATGCGCTACGATGCATCCGGCGTCCAAATAGGCGGCGCGACGCCCGCACGACGATCGTTCGATGCGCTTGAGCGAGCCGGTCGGGGACCGCATCCGTCGGCAAGGCTGATCGCTTTGTTGCTCGGGATTGCGTCGGTTCCGGCGGTGGGATTTCAGGTTCAGGTCCAGTTCGAATTCGGCGGTTCGCAGTCCGAGTCGATTGACGATCGCGGACTGGTCGCGGTCCGGGATCGCGACGCCGAGAGCTGGCTCAGTCGGGCCAGCAAGGCGGCCGCACGCGAGGACTGGAAGCTCGCGGCCGACACCTTGGCCCGCGTCATCAACGATCACGGACACAAGACGGTTTCACTCGATGGCGAACATTTCTATTCCGCCGGGTGGTGCGCCCAACAGCAATTGCGGGATTGGCCCGCCGAGGGCATTGCCACGTACCGGGTCCTGTACGACGGCGACGCAGAGGGCCTGTTCGAACTCGGGAAGCGGACTCACGACCTACACCCGCTGCGCCTGGTGGCCTATCGATATCCGCAGACGACAATCGGACCGGCGGCGCTTGACTTGCTCGCGTCGTGGCTGTTGGACCGGAACGAGTCGATGGAGGCGATCGACGTTCTCCAATCGCTGAGCGCCCTTCGGCAGCGTCGGGTCTCACGGCTGGACATACTCAGCAAGCTGGCTATCGCCTACACGCTGTCCGGCCAGCGAAAACGGGTGGTCGACACGTTTTCGGAGTTATCCGACATCATCGACGGGCTCGGTGTCGGCGAGATGGAGCGGGGGTGGGACCGCCTGGAAGCGTTGCAGCGGTTTTTCGATGCGGCCAAGTTCGATCGAGGCGACACGATCGATCGAACGTACTTTGGGCCCTGGTCGCAACGGCTGGGGCCGCCGGCCGCCGCCGGACTGGCACCGCCGATCAACCCGATCATCAAATCGGATCTTCCGTGGCAGGATAGGTTGCCCGGCACCAGCCGCGTCGACCTTGTCAGGGTGCAAAAGCTCACGGAACGAAACGGCAGGCCGCCGGTCTGGCAGGCCGTGACCGACGGTGCGTTGTTGTTTGTCGCAACGCCCGCTGGGATTGTCGCCCGCGATTTGGCGACTTTCGAGTTTCTGTGGCAGAGCATCCCGAGCAGCGCTCCGCCCGACCCCCGTATCCGACGGCACCGAATACGAACCAATTTCTTCGACCGGACTCCCGCAGACGAAAAAGAGCGTCTCGACGCGCTGTCGACCAAGGCGCTTTATCACGAGTACGCGGGGGCCGTGACCACGGCGAAGGGACTGGTCTTTGCGATTGATCAGGCCGGGACCGCGGGCGAGGTTTTTCCCGAACGAAAGCGCGGACGGGTTGAGGAAAACAACTCATGCACGCCGGGCGAGAATTCGCTTCGGGCGTTTGAGGCGTCCACGGGTCGTTCGGTCTGGACGAAGGGTCGGGCCGGACCGGTCGAGGACGAACTCAAGGAGGCCCATTTCTTTTCGACGCCGGTAGCAGCGGGGCCGTATCTCGTGGCGCCGTACTCGCTTCGACACGAGTTGTTCCTTGCGGTGATCGAGCCGGACGGCCGCCTGGTCCGGAAGATTTCGTTGGGTTCGGGGCGTCCCGGAATGCTTCCATTCAACGCCGTGCTCCAGCCGACGGTCGTGGACGGAACGATTTACATTCCGACGGGCGCCGGCCTGTTGATCTCGCTGAACGCCGCGGATTTTTCTCTTCGGTGGCTGACGACCTACGATCGCAGCAACATGCCGTCTTCGATCGACTTCCGTCGACAAGGGATATTCATGGCCGGCATGACGCGCCTGTGGGCCTATTCGCAACCCGACGAGTGGCTTGGTTCGCCGCCCGTGGTGGTGGGCGGCCTGGTGCTCCTGGCTCCGCACGATTCGGAGGAGCTTCTGGCCTTCGATCGCACGACGGGCGAGCTCCGATGGCAGTTCGACCGCAAGCGGCACCGGTACATCGTGGGGGCCAACGATCGGGTTGTCGTCGTGGCGGGGCGCAAAGTGACGGCGGTCGATCTGGAGACCGGCAAGGCGGCGTGGTCATTCGACGAACATCGACCGACGGGCCGCCCGGCGCTTTCCGGCGATCGGGTACTCGTCCCGACGAAAGAAGGACTGTTCGCGCTGAGCGCGGAAAATGGGAAACCCGTCGGGGACGCGGCGCAATCGAAGATTGTGCTGGGCAACCTGCTGGTTGCCGATGG
>JAPULF010000194.1 GCA_027295245.1 Planctomycetota bacterium | reverse complement strand
CCTCGTCCGACTTGCAAGTCCGGGAAATCAGGCGATGACGGACCCGTCGAGCGACGAACTGTTCAACGCCGTGTTGGCGGGCGACGAATCCGCGTTCGAGGGGGTCTACAATCTCTACCATCAACGAGCCCGGTTGATCGCTTGGAAAGTCTCTCACAGGGCGGATTGGATCGACGATCTGCTGAACGAGTCGTGGTGTCGGGCGTTTCGACTACGATTGTCCTATAACCCGGAACGACCCTTTCTCGTCTGGTTCGGGGGTATCCTGCAAAATGTGTATCGAGAGCACTGCCGGAAGAGTCCCACGACGCTGGGTGCTGCCGGAGACGGTCCCGAGCGTGTCGATGGCGGTGTGGATCTGGTGGAGCCGGAGGCACTGGTCTCCGAGGCGGAATTGCTGGCGGCCCTGAATGAGTGTACCGGCCGATTGTCCGATAATGAAGCTCGGCTGGTCCATTTGCGATTCTTCCAGGGATTGCCGTTAAGGTCTGTCGCTAAAGAAGTTAAAATCCCCGAATCGACCCTCAGGGAGCACCGACTACCTGCCGTTATAGAGAAGCTACGCAAATGCCTGTCAAAAAAAGGGATCGATTTCGACCAAATCTAGCTGCGCATCTGCCCAGGCGGGTTCAATAACGGGATGAGGATGATATGACAGATCGACCAGACGACATCCAACGCTTGCTGAACAACCTTGGGAAGGCCCACCGCGATGGCGCCTTTTCGGGTGATGCAGCTCGCTACCCGTGGCAAACCGTCAAGCCCGAGGTAACCGACCTCGCGCAGCGTCGCTTTGCTTGGGCGCGTGTTGCGGTTCCGCTTTCGGCGGCTGCCGTTGTGGCGATACTGTTCGTTGCACCCTCGCTGCTCAACACGCCGGCGGTTGACAGTTTCGCCAAGAACATTCCGGTCCTGCCTGAAGTGGTTCAGGAAGGGTCGGCGGAAGTCGTTCTGGCGGAAAACTGTGATTTCAACCACGACGGCGTGGTTAACGCCAGAGACATTTCGGCGTTCAACAGGCGAGCTCTCGAGGGCAGCGTCGAAGACCTTCAACTCGAGGAGGAGGCTTTTCTTCGCTGCTTGTTGTCCGGGACGTAAGTCCCAAAACACTCTTGCAACGTGAGGCCGGGTTGGTGTTTACCGGAACGCCAGTTCGGCCTCCCGTTTTTTTACACCTCGCCTCCTGCTCCGTAATCCAACGACGGTCATCGCCGTATGCTCGGATACACTCCGGATTCGGATGCGCGCCCCGTCGCGGGAACCCAACATATCTGTGACCGACTTTGCTTCCGCTGTCTGCAACCGAATTCCCTGCTAAACTCGGCACGCCGCTACGGCTCGGGCACGGAAAGGGCGGCAACACGGGAGACCGATATGAAGGCGAAGATCAATGGCTGCGAGATGTACTACGAAGTACATGGGTCGGGCGAGCCAGTACTTCTTGTACACGGTTTTCCGCTATCGGGCAGAATGTGGGAACCGGTCGTCGATGGCCTTGCAGGAACCCATCGATTGATCATTCCGGACCTGCGCGGCCTCGGCCGGAGCGCTGCGACCGCCGAAACGACCATGGTCGAATATGTGGATGACCTGGTCGGTCTTCTGCGCACGATCGGGGAACGACGTCCCGTTGTGCTGGTCGGGCATTCCATGGGCGGCTACGTGGCGTTTGAATTCGTTCGAAACCGACGCGAGCGACTACGGGGGCTTGTCTTGACCTGCACGCGCGCCGTTGCCGACAGCGAGGAAGCGGCCCGCGGCCGTGAGGAAACGGCCGCGACAGTCCTTCGCGACGGAAGCAAGGTGATCGCCGATTCGATGATCAACAAGCTATTCGCCCCGACCGCACCGGACGGGCTCCGCGAGACGTGGCGAGGGATCATGGCGGCCACGGCGCCGGTCGGCGCGGCGGCGGCGCTGATCGCCATGAAAAACCGGTCGGATTCCAACTCGACGCTGGGGCAGATTGAATTGCCGACCCTGCTTGTCGCCGGTCGCGAAGATGTCATATCGCCTCCGGACGAGGTTTGCCGCATTCACGAGGGTATCGCCGGTTCGCGTTTCGAGGTGATTGAAAAGGCGGGGCACATGGCGCCCCTGGAGCAGCCCGTCCGCTTTGTCGAATTGCTGCGAAGCTTCCTCGACGATCTCGCTGCAGCCGGCTGAATCACGGGAAGCACACGGCGTCAAAGTCCGGAATGTGCCTCGTCGCTGTGCGCGCGGCCCCAGCGGCGATCCATCGTTTCTACCTCGACACCGAGCGCGTCCGCGACACGGTTTATGTAGTTGAAGTAGGAGATCACCTGAACGGCGTCGTGCACGGCCTCGTCAGACCATCCGGCGTCATGCAGGGACTGCAGGTCGTCTCGGGTCATTGTCGACGGATCGGTCGTCAGCTTGTCCGCGAACCGAAACAATGCCAGGGTGGCGTCGTCAACGGGGCTCGTGGTCCAGTCATCCACAAGACCGTGAACGAAGTCATCCGGGTCGCAATCAGACCATCGGCCTTGCTCATTGTCGATCTCGGCACGGAGATCGTTGGCGTGGGCCTGGACTCAGTAATGGCACCGGTTTCGGACACTTACGACTACGGCGAGCATCTCGCGTTGTATCGTGCTCAACGGTGACTTGCCAAACATGACACCGCGATAGAGCGACAACGATGCTTGGAGGGTCGGGGGGTTCAGGCTCATCGCGCGAACGATGTTATAGACCCGCCCCGTCCGTTTACGGGCCGCCGCAAAGAGCGATCTCAAGCGACCCCGCGCCTCTTGATCGGAGATGGTTCTGATCCAGGTCATGCGGCGATGCTAATGCCTAAGTCGTGAGCTCACAAATATCTGGGCTCTTGACGATGGCGCCGCGACCGCATATAGTGTCACGTGGTCAGGCGACGCAAGGGAGGAGAGCCCCAACGCAGTGATGGGAAAGCGACACCTTCGGCTCGGATGCCGAGGCTACAGGTGCGTTCGAGAAGGCAACCACTTTCGGCCGGGTGAATTGGGATTCCGGTTCCGAATTGACGGTGCCAACCGCGTGACTCGGGAGAACGCACGCACGGAGTAAAACCAGACATGCTTCA
>JAPULF010000193.1 GCA_027295245.1 Planctomycetota bacterium | reverse complement strand
CTTCTTTGCCCGATCGATCAATTCCTGCAGGGTCTGGTCCTCCAGGTGACGGTCGCCGCGGCTGCGTTCGAGCCTGGCATAGGCCAGGACGTTTTCCACGAGGTGACCGAGGCGCTGAGCCTCCACGGAGAGGGTGGTCAGGTAGCGCTTGCGCTTGGCCTCGTCGGGGACCATGCCTTTTAGGAGCATCTCGGTGTACATACGAAAGGTGGTCAGCGGCGTGCGCATTTCGTGGGTGACGGCGGAGGCGAACGCCGCCCGGCGCTCGCTCAAGGAAATCGTTCCCGACAACAATACCGCTACCGCGACGGCCGAAAGTAATACGCAACCCCACGCGATGAGGAGCGACATGCGGCGCGGCGAGGCGGGATCGGCGGCCGCCACGGGCACCTCACCGGGTATGAGTCTCACGGGGAGCGCCGCCAGAATGCGTGTGTCCTCGCCGGGTGATGCGGAGGTCACGGGTTCCAGCTCGGCGTCGGGCAGCAAGTCCGCCACTTCCTCCTCGAGCCACTGCTGGATATGTGCCCAATTCAACAGGCAGCCTTGAACGTATGATTGATCGTTGACCGAAACCCTGCGGGCCAGCAGCAACGCTTGCTCCATCCAAAGCGGCTTCATAGCGCCCAGGGAAACATCCGCCGTGGTCTGCGCGGCGTTAGGATTAAAATAGTTATCCATGTTGAGCCTCTGCTGGCCCATACGGGCCTGTTGCTCGACGCCACTGCGATATGTCTGCGATTGCCGCGCGCTCAACGAAGCCGTTTGATCCGGTGTGGCCGGGGCCGGTAGAGCGCCGTCCATACGGCGGGCCAACTTGATTGAGTGGTCCGTCACGTCGGGCAAGGCAGCGAATAAGGTGTCGGCAGAGATCAACCCGTTCAGCTTCTCCATTTGGCGGGACGAGTCGTCGATGGCACTTGGGGTTGTATATGCGGTTTCCGCCAGACGGCGCATCGCGCCGGTGGCCGCCTGCGGCGACGTGATCCGGCCGTCGGGGCCTATCTGGAAATGCAACAGAATGGATGGCGAAGCGAATGTCAGGAGCGGGGACGGGAGCAACACTTCTTCCGGCTGAATTTCATTGAACATCCGGGTGTAGGCCCGCTCGGCCGAATAGAAGGCGCGGTAATTGAAGTAAGGACGCTGGCTCTCCTGGGCGATCAACGGGCCGAGCGCAGAGTCCATGCGCCACAACGCCAGACGGATGCTCTCCTCCGCCACCGCCTGCCGGCTGGCCTTCACCTCGGCCCGATCGAGGCGAAGCACGGTGAGGCTGATCCAGCCCATCGCCGCAAGCACCACGGCGAGGCAAACGCCGAAGGCCGTCCAGGTGTGCCACGGTCGAATCATGGTTTCGTCTTCGCGAACATGTACCCCTTGCCATGCACGGTCAGGATAAGCGACGGCGAAGACGAGTCGTCGCCGAGCTTTTCGCGAAGCCTGCCGATGTGCACGTCGATGGTACGGGTCGGGACCCCGCCGGGATCGATTCGCCACACCCGGGACAGGATCTCATCGCGCGAAATGGCCCGCCCCGCGTTTTGTACGAGATAACGCAGCAGGTCCCGTTCGCGCTCGGGCAGTTCCACGCGCCGGCCGTCGTCGAGGCGAACTTCACACCGATCCAGATCGATCCGGCCGCCCGGGAACACGACCTCGCGGACGTCCGAGGGCCGCTCCGGCGAACGACGAAGCACCGTCTCGATGCGGGCCAACAACTCCGCCACGCTGAACGGCTTCACCACGTAGTCATCCGCGCCCAGTCGAAGTCCCTGGATGCGCTGCGATTCCTTGCCGAGGGCCGTCAGGATGATGACCGGCAATGTCGGCCGCAGCGCCCGAACTTCCCGCAGAATATCGAGACCGTCACCGCCCGGCAGGACAAGGTCCAGCACGATCAGATCGCAATCGACCGATCGAGCCATTTCCAGGCCTTGATCGCCGCGCCCGATGTCGTAGGTCTGATAGCCCTGGAATTGCAGGGCGTCGACGAGGCCCTGGCGGATCGCCGAGTCGTCTTCCACGACAAGAATGCGTTGCTGACTCAAAGTTCAACCCGCCGATGTCATCCCAAACCGTGTTTCGCCACCGATTCGTCGGACGTCTCAGTCCGCATATTCTCCACGAACCCCTCGGGCGCGGTCAATTGACGCCTTCCAACGCCGCCGGACCCTTGATCAAGATCGGTTTATCGTCCACCAGCATCAGAATGTCGCCGCGAAGCGATATCGTGCCCTGGCGGCCCTCCCGCACCAAACGGCGGGCCAACGCACGGAACTGCTCCGACCCGAACTCGATGATGGCGCTCGGCTCGATGTCTCGCTCTTCGTTGACGATTCGGCTGTCGACCCAGCGGCCGCCGCGGTTGAAAAACGCCAGGTCGGATACTTGTTGGACGTTGGTGATCGACACGCGGTTCATGTTCTCGTCCCAATACGAATTGTCCCTGTTCAGTTGCGACTGCCTGATTTGCCCTTGATTGTTGTAGGACTGATTGACGGAGCCCAGGCCGGAACGAATGCGCATCGCGCGATTCACGAAGTTGCCGCGAGCCTCGGCCAGCACATCGTCGCGGCGGGACAAATCTGTCCCCTCGAGGGCCAGGAAGGCGGTGTATTCCGTCAGGATGCCGTGCTCAGTACTCAAGAGCACTATTTCGTCGACCAATTCCTTCAGCTTCGGATCGAGTGCGCCTGCGGTCGCGTGCACGGGACCGGAATGAGCGGAGCGCGCCACCGTGTGGGCCGCGGCTTCGCCCCCCATCTCGCGGATGGCATCAATGAGGACGGCGATTTTGCGACTCGCCCACAGCCGGCGCACGAAGCCGTTTTTCGTCGTCGCGTTATCAACCGGAAACGTAAACTCAAACGACCGCGTCCTTCCGAAGTAGTTGCCGGTCAATCGGAGTCTTAGCGGGTCGGTTCCACAATAGCGTCCCAGCACGACTAATTGGTCGTCCTCAAACAGATCGGGCAAGTCCCCGGGAATGACGTCGCTCAGCCGACCCATCGCCGGTTCGCCCGTCGACCCGACGACCTCGAGCTTCGGGTCCGTGAACACCGGCCCGACCAGTTGCTTGAACACCTGGGCGACCTTGACTTCGACGTCCTCGGCGGGCAACACAAAATGCGCGGTGGCTCGGGTTTCCAGGGCGATGCGTTCCAGCAGCGGCGTATTTACATCCAGTCCCACGCCGAACGAGAATATCCGCCGTTTGTAGGGATTGGAATTCTTCACGACGTCGCGGATCGCCGCCTCCGAGGTTGGACCGACGGTCGGCAGTCCGTCGGTCAGAAACAACACGAGCGGAATCGTGTGTTCGGCCGGCTTCTGCCGGAGCGATTCTACCAGGGCGTCGTGAATATTCGTGCCGCCCTTCGAGTTGATGCCCTTCAGGTACGCACGTGCCGATTCGATCGCCTGCCCGGTCTTGCGGATCGGATTGGCGGCGAACAGATCGACCGTGTCGCTATAGGTGATGATATTGAAGTAGTCTCCGGTCTCGAGGCCCGCGAGTACCTGCAGCGCCGCCTCGCGAACCTGCTCCAGCTTCTCGCCTCTCATGCTGCCGGACCGATCGAGCACGAGCGTGACCTCGCGCTTCAGTCGCACATCGTCTCCGTTCGGCGCTTTGACGGGCAGTCCGGCCAGGAGCAAGAAATATCCACCGTCCGCGGACGGGTCGGGATATGACAGCAGCGAGGCCGTGACGCCGTTTGTCTCGAGGAGATACGAAAGGCGGAACGGGCCCGGCTCGATAGCGCTGCCGGGTGCGAGGCGCACGGACACGACCGTCGGGCTCGACCGGATTGTCTCCAGTTTGTGGCTGGGCGAATAGACGGTCGACACGGGTCGCTTCGACTTGATTCTGACCGACACCGTCCAGGGAACCCGTACGTCGAGCGATTCACTTCTCGGGAGGACGTAGTCGATCCGGTCTCCGTCCGCGGGCAGGAGGTGTTCGTACGTCAGGCGTAGTTTTTGCGTTCCATTCGGCGCGATGGGAAACACGCTGGTGCGCACCAGGCAGTGTCCCGCAAACTCCATCAGGGCGGGATCGCGAATCCTGGCCACCAGGCTGTCGTAGATACTGGCGGCCTCATGCACCGAAAGAAGCTCGGCCGTCGGCTCCGTCGCGGAACCGTGGAAAGAAAACCCGCGCAAGACCGAGCCGTTCGGCACGGGCACGATCAACTCGGCCTGCATCGGGAATCGAACGGGGTTGATCAGGCTTATGTCCATCGTCGTGACGGCGACCTGTTCCACGATCACCACGCC
>JAPULF010000192.1 GCA_027295245.1 Planctomycetota bacterium | reverse complement strand
GAACGGCTCATGAAAGAAGCCGGATTGAACATCGGTCCGGTCGCACACTTCAAGCGCCCCCGCGAGCGAAACTTCACCAAAGACGAACGCGACCAGGTCACTGTTTGGTTCGGCGGCCTCACCATGCGGCACGAGCAACTGCTCCTCGCCGGGCTCGAGGGGCTCGGCTACAAGGTCGGTATTGTCCCGACACCCTCCAAGCCGGACTTCCAGGCGGGCAAGGAATACGGCAACAACGGACAGTGCAACCCCACCTATTTCACCGTCGGTTCGCTTGTCAATCATCTGAAGCGGATGCGCGACGATGAGGGCATTCCGACCGAGCAGATTCTCAGCGACCACATTTTCATTACCGCCGGGGCCTGCGGCCCGTGCCGTTTCGGAATGTATGAAGCGGAGTATCGGCTGGCCTTGCGAAACAGCGGCTTCGACGGCTTTCGTGTGATGCTCTTCCAGCAAGGGGGCGGCCTGGATCAGTCCGAGATCGAGGCCGGCCTCGATTTCAGCCTGAATTTCTTCCTCACAATCCTCAACGCGTTCTTCATGGGCGACCTGCTCAACGCCATCGCGTACGAGATTCGCCCCTTCGAGGTCGTGCCGGGCAAGACCGACGAGGTCATGGCCAAGTGCATGGTTCTTTGCCAGGCCGCGATCAAGGACAAGGACTACGACGAGATCAACGGCGGCCGGCTCGCGAAGATTTTGGCAAAAGTGGCCCCGGTAAAGGGTCCGGACGAAGCCGAAAAATTCCTCGACCAACTCAAAGGCACGTATTATACGGATGTCTTCGCAGAATGTCGTCGGATGATCGACGAGGAAATCGAAATAGACTACACCCGCCTCAAGCCCAAGGTAAAGATCACCGGCGAATTCTGGGCACAGACAACCGAGGGCGACGGCAATTTCAACATGTTCCCGTTTCTCGAAGGTGAGGGCGCCGAGGTCTTGGTCGAGCCGGTAGCCACCTGGATCACCTACATGCTTCACCAGGCCGAAAATAAGGCCGCCGACCGCAAGGGCATGACGGAAGACGGACGCCGAATCTCCTGGAAAAACCCCAAGCAATGGCTTGCCGCCGAGGCGGCCCATCGCAAGAAGATGTTCACCTTTCGATTGGCGAACAAAATCATCGTTCGCGAATACGACCGTCTGCGCCTCGCCTTGGGCGGCACCGTCCACGAACTGGTCAATCAACTGGAGCTCACGCGCCTGGGCCATCCGTACTACAACAGCCGCGCGGGCGGCGGCGAAGGCCACCTCGAGGTAGCCAAGAACATCTATTATTCCAATAAGGACTTGGCCCACATGGTCCTGAGCCTGAAGCCCTTCGGCTGCATGCCGAGCACGCAGTCCGACGCCGCCCAGGCCGCCGTGATCTCTCACTTCAAGGACATTATCTTCCTGCCCATCGAGACCAGCGGCGAGGGCGACATCAACGCTCACAGCCGCGTACAAATGGCCCTCGGCGAAGCCAAGATGAAGAGCAAGGCGGAGTTCCGCACGGCGGTTCAAAAAACAGGCTACACCATCGAGCAGATACGCGAGTTCATAGCAAGCCCGGAAAACCGCGACCTCCGCCGACCGATTCAACACATAACCCACTACAAGGGCGTCGTGGGAAAAGCTGCAAACTTCGTGCAGGACGTAGCGAGAAAGATGAATCGACAGGGCGTGGTGGCGGATTCAGAGGTGTCGCACGCCTGTGTAACTGCGTGAAGCAGTGATTGTCGTCGGCTAGGCGTCAGGGCTGCGAGACAATGCAAAACAAGACCAGGATAGTCGGGTGGGCACCGCCCCCGAGGATTCTGAGGCAGAGAAAAGAACGCTCAATCAGATGAATCAAAACAACGTTCACTTGGAAGCGGACGGAAAATCCGGCGGCAGTTGCGGATCAGGAGGCTCTTGCGGCAGCAAATCCGCCGAACCCGAACTGCAATTCCTGCAAATTAACATCGGCTCCCTCCGCGCCGAACGAAGCCGCCCGACAATCGAAGACCTGCCGTTTGAGGCCACCGAGAAATACCCCGGTGGCCTGCTCATCGGCCTCGACGTAGGGAGCACGACCGTCAAGTTCGTCGTCATTGATCCGGTCACCGACGAGATCCTGCAACAGGACTATCAACGCCACGACACCAGGCAGCCCGAAAAGTGCATCGAGATGCTGGTCGCAGTCGAGGCGAAGTTTCCGGATGTGCCGCGAAATGCCTTCCGCGTCTTCATGACCGGTTCCGGAGGCGCGTCCATCGGCTCGCGCATCGGCGCCAAGTTCGTGCAAGAGGTGAACGCCGTCAGTCTCTCCGTCGAGAAGTTCTATCCCGATGTGCAGAGCGTGGTCGAACTGGGCGGACAGGACGCCAAGATCATCATCTTCAAGACCGACGAGGAGACCGGCAAAAAGAAAAAGATCCCGTCGATGAACGACAAGTGCGCCGGCGGCACCGGCGCGGTCATCGACAAGATCAACGCCAAGCTCAAAATCCCCGCCGATGAATTGTGCCAAATGGGATATGACGGCATCCGGCTGCATCCCGTGGCCGGCAAGTGCGGCGTATTCGCCGAAACCGACATCAACGGCCTCCAGAAGCAAGGCGTCCCGCCGGACCAACTGATGGCGTCGCTGTTCGAGTCGATTATCCAGCAGAATCTCTCGGTGTTGACGCGCGGGCACACGCTTCGACCGCAAGTGCTGCTTCTTGGCGGGCCCAACACCTACATCAAGGGCATGCAGGACTGCTGGCGAGCCAACATTCCCATCGTGTGGAAAGAGCGAAACGTAGAGATTCCCGACAAGCCGATCGAAGAGTTGATCGCCGTCCCGGACAACGGTCAGTATTTTGCGGCGATCGGCGCGGTCGAATACGCGAAGATCGAACTCGAAGACAATCCCAATCAGGGCGTTTATCGGGGAATCGACGATCTCAACTGGTACATCAACGTCGGTCGCCTCGAAGAAAAGAAGGTCGCGGGTGGCAGCGGCCTGTGCAAGGACAAAGATGAATTGCTGGCATTCAGGGCCGCCCACCGCAAGGAGCCCTGGTCGCCCAAGAAATTCCCCGCGGGCACCACCGTTCGCGGCTTCATCGGCCTCGACGGCGGCAGCACCAGTACCAAGGGCGTCCTGCTCGACGAAGACAAGAACGTCATCGCCAAGGCGTACCAGCTTTCCAAGGGCAATCCCATCGAAGACACGATGGAGATATTCGCCCTCATCCAGAGTCAAGTCGAGGACCAGGGCTGCTCTCTCGAAATCCTCGGCGTCGGAACCACCGGCTACGCCAAGGACATACTCAAGGACGTAATCAACGCCGACGTAGCCCTCGTTGAAACCGTCGCACACACCCAGGCGGGCCTGCACTTCTATCCCGGCACCGACGTCATCATCGATGTCGGCGGCCAGGACATCAAGCTGATCATCCTGAAGAACGGGCAGGTCAAGGACTTCAAGCTGAACACCCAATGCTCGGCTGGCAACGGTTACTTCTTGCAGTCCACCGCCCAGGGCTTCGGCTATACCGTCGAGGAATTCGCCGATATCGCCTTCAGTGCCGAGGCCATGCCCCAATTCGGCTACGGCTGCGCCGTCTTCATGCAGTCCGACATCGTGGACTTCCAGCGCCAGGGCTGGGCGCCCAAGGAGATCATGGCGGGCCTGTGCGACGTGTTGCCCAAGAACATCTGGCTCTATGTCTCGCAGATCCCCAATCTCTCCAAGCTCGGAACCAAATTCATCCTCCAGGGCGGCACACAACACAATCTCGCCGCCGTCAAGTCGCAGGTAGACTTCATCCGGTCGCGCTTCCGCGGCACCGGCGTCGAACCCGACATCAGGGTCCACAAGTTCTGCGGCGAGGCGGGCGCCATCGGCTGCGGCGTGGAGGCCCATCGGCTCTACACCGAGGCCGGTCAGCGCACGGAGTTCATCGGCCTCGATCGGGTCCAGAAGCTCGAGTTCCGCACCACCCGCGACGAAAACACCCGTTGCTATTTCTGCAAGAACAAGTGCCTGCGAACCTTCATCGACGTCAAGTCCGGCGAACAACCCGCCCCAACCGGGGCGCTCGTGGATTTGTCGTCCCAGTTGCTGAAGTCCGGCCCGGAGACCCCCGATCAGCAGGCATCCGCCGGGCAGGCATTGAAGAATGCTTCCACCAAGAAAAAATCCAAGGTTCCGCTCGAACAAGGTGAACAGCGCCTCATTATCGCCACCTGCGAAAAAGGAACAGTGGAAGACGTAAACGACATGCGAGACATCAAGAAGGGTCTGGACGGTGTCAAGAAGGCCAACCCCAACTTCGCCGAGATTACCGCGAACGAGGCGTTCAAGCCGACCGGTGTTGCAAGTGTCGCCGACCCGGTACCCAAGGTCGGCCTTCTGTCGCGCAAACGGCTGGCCCGCCGTGTCGATCTGATGCAACTCCGCAAGGACATCCGCATCGGCATGCCCCGCGTCCTGAACATGTACTCGATGGCCCCGTGGTTCATGGCCTACTTCGAGTCCCTGGGGCTTTCTAAACGCAACCTGATCTGGAGCGACTACACCGGCGAGGAGATGTACAAGGAAGGCGCCAAACGCGGGGCGATCGATCCCTGCTTCCCGAGCAAGATCGGCATCCCCCACGTTCACAACCTCCTCTATCACAAGCACAGCGAGAAACAGCCGCTCGACTACATCTTCTTTCCGATGATCGACTGCATGCCCACCTTCCTCGACGGCACCCAAAGCCGCCGGGCATGCCCCACGGTCACCACCACGCCGGAGGCCGTAAAGGCCGCCTTCACCAAGGAAAGCAACGTCTTCGCAGAGTTCGGCGTCGAATACCTCGACACCTTCGTCAACATGAGCGAGCCGCCGCTGATGGCACGGCAAATGTTCGGCGAGTTCAAGGACAAGTTCGGGCTGTCGGAAGACGAAAACCTCCGTGCCTGCAAGGTGGCTTGGGAACACTACGAATCGTTTTACGCAAGACTGCGAAAAGACGCCCGCGAACTGCTCGACCGTCTCGAGCGCGAAAACGAGATCGGCGTAGTCCTGCTGACCCGCCCGTACCACCACGACCCCGGCGTCTGTCACGAAATCCCCGACGAGTTCCAGAAAATCGGCATCCCGGTCTTCACTATGGACGTCCTGCCGCGCGACGAAGACATCCTCGAACGCTTGTTCGGCGAGGAGGTCCGTCGCGGAGACTTCCAAAGCCTGCTCTCCATAGAAGACGCCTGGAAAAACTCCTACAGCGAAAACACCAACCGCAAGGTCTGGGCCGCCAAGTACGCCGCTCGCCACCCGAACCTGGTCGCCTTGGAGTTGTCCAGCTTCAAATGCGGGCACGATGCCCCGATCTACACCACGATCGAAGAAGTGATCGAGAACTCCGGAACGCCCTACTTCTGCTTCAAGGACATCGACGAGAATAAGCCGGTCGGATCGATCAGGATTCGGATAGAAACGATCGCGTATTTCCTGAAGCGGCATCACGAAAAGCTGGTGCGACGCCACATGAAAATGGCGGAAATCGAGGCAAAGCTGGCCTCGTTGGAGACAGAACTCCGTTCGAAGGAGGCGGCGCCGATCCGCGAAGAGCGAGGCGTGCTGATCGGCGTTTGAGCCGGATGCAGGCGGCGCCTGTCCGGCGACTTGCATTGGCCGCTCGCCGACGTGAAACTTGTCGCGGCAACGGTCGCCCGGGCCGATCCGGTGCCACACGTCGTTCGAAACAGAGGCTGGTTTCGATGAACGGGAATGCCCGGCGCCGGTCGAACGGGAGTGCAAGGTCGACAAATGCCGCTTGCCGCAGACAAGATCATGTTCGAGATCTACCGGGAAGCCGACTACGACCGGCTTTATCGAGTGGTCTATTTCACCGAATTGGATGAACACAACAAGGAAAAGGAAATCGCCCGAGCGATGGCCGGTGAGCATGTTTATGACGGGTTCCTGGCGGAGCGCGGCAAGGAAACAGGCAAACAAGTGCTTCAGAAGCTGATTGATCGTATGAACGCCGGCGAGGAGTTGGAGCCGGAACGGATTGAACAGGAACTGGCGAAACTGGAGGTGCTGCCGGACTAATGTAGCTTCGGGAAGATCGTAGCGCCGCAGTCCGAGCGGGTGTCCCGCCCCTTCCAGGCGCGGCGGGCGGATTATGAGGCGACTCGATATCGTATCAAAGGGAGCTACTGTGCCGGCGCGGTGCGGGCGAAAGCGCCCACGACTATACGGAGCGAGTGGATGCCTCGGACGAAAGAAATACCGGAAGTTCCAATCCATCTGCGGCGTTGGGCCAAGAAGAACCCGACGTACATGGCCTACGAGCCGCGCCCCGCGGTCACACGGCGAAACGCCAAGTCGGCCCTTGACCGTTACAAGCTGTCCCTCCGGCGTTACGACCCGAAGCACACCCGCCTGCCGTGGGAGATGCTCAGCGAATGCCCCACGTGCAACGCCGTAGTTCCCTCGACGTTTTTCATGGTCGAAGATCAGGTCGTCCTCTCGATCCGCTGTCACAACTGCGGCGAGGTCCTCGAGGCCCATCACGACGTTCTTTGGCACCCCGAGGCCCGAAACACCCTGCCCGACTCGCCGAAGTTCACCTACGGCGGGACGCGGATCAACCCGATCGTTCACGAACTGCCCCGCACCCTGGAAACGCTCTGCCCCGAGTGCTCGTGCAACGTCCTGGGCCGCTACTACGTCAAGAACGGGCGCGTCATGATCGAAAAGACGTGTCCGACGCACGGCTATTTTCGCGACTGCATCAATAGCGATGTCAATATATATCTGCGCGCCAGCTACTGGACATTCGAAGACCAGCCCGGCCTGACCAATCCCAAGGTCACCGACGCCGTGAGTTGCCCGTCCGATTGCGGTTTGTGCAACCAGCATCAGTCGACCGCCGTGCTGGCGAACATCGACCTCACCAATCGCTGCAACCTGACCTGCCCCGTCTGTTTCGCCAACGCCAACGACGCCGGCTACGTCCACGAACCCAGCTTCGAAGAGATCGAGAAGGAGTTGAAGCAGTTGCTCGACTGCCGGCCCACGCCCTGCACCAGCGTGCAGTTCTCCGGTGGCGAACCCACCCTGCACAGCCGATTCCACGACATCGTCCGCCGTGCGGGCGAACTCGGCGTCACAAACATCCAGATCGCAACCAACGGGATCACCCACGCAAATCTGGAGTTCGCCGAGCGGTCCAAGGAGGCGGGCCTCCACACGCTGTACCTCCAGTTCGACGGACTCGACGATCGAATCTACAAGTTCGTCCGCGGCGAGGAGCTGCTCGAAAGGAAGCTCCAGGCCATCGAGAATGCCCGAAAGGTCGGCCTGAAGGTGTGTTTGGTTCCGACGCTTATCAACGGCGAAAACAACGATCAGGTCTCGAAGATTTTCGACTTCGCCATCGCCAATTGCGACGTGATCAGCGCAATCAGCTATCAACCGGTGGTGTTCACCGGACGAATCAACCGCCGCGAGCTTGCCAAGAAGCGCTACACCCTGGGTGACCTGGCCCACGCCGTCGCCGATCACACCGGCGCGGAGTTGGAGCGCGATTTCTTCCCGCTCTCGTTCGTCGTGCCGCTCAGCGAATTGCTCTCGGCGGTCGAAAACAAGCCCAAGATCCGAAGCAGTTGCCACACCGACTGCGCCTTCGGCACCTACTTCCTGGTCGCTCCCGAGGAATACGCCGGCCAGCCGACCCGCGAGCGCGTCGTTCCGATTCCAGCCGTCTTCGACATTGCGTCGATGTTTACCGAGATGAATGAGTTGGCGAAAAAGCTCGGCCCCAAGGAGCGAATCACGCGTCTCGACAAGGCCAAGATCCTGTGGATGGTCCTGAAAAATTTTCGCAGAGGCACCGCCCCCAAGGGCCTCACGCCGCTGCGCTTCATTCGGGCGATCCAGGGTTGCGTCAGCAAGCAGGACGGCCGCTCCGACAAGGCCAAGCACCAAAACTATCGCACCATGATGTGTGCGGGAATGCACTTTCAAGATCGATACAACTACGACGTAGAGCGCGTCAAGCGTTGCGTCATCCACTACAGCACTCCGGACGGCATCTATCCCTTCTGCACGTACAACAGCGGCCCGACCTACCGCCCGTTCATCGAGGCCATGTGGAGCACGCCCAACGAAACCTGGGTCAAGGAACACCCCGGCCAGAAGATCGTCCCGCCCAGCAGTCCGAATGCGGTCATGCCCTGGGCCGGCCGATTCGGCGTCGAGCCGGACGAAGACGAAAGCTGGAAGACGCTGGAACGCGACGGCAGCGCATTGGCCTCGCTGCTGACGTTGCCGGTAGCCGGTGGCGCCGGCGGACAAAGCAAGATAGGCGGCTGTGGTAGCGGCTGCGGATGCGGGTGAGTTGATGAACAAAGTTTTGCAAGCACGCTGGTGCAGAATTCGCGGGAAAGGATTCCCGGGAGCGTGGGTGCGAGATGGGAATCTCGCACCAGCGGAAATTGAAATCATGAAGGAATGCCCATGAGCGACAACGGCCACCCAAACGGTAACGGCAAGCAGAGTCAATCCGGTTCCGCCGTCGAAAAACATGTGTCTTTGTCGTTGCCGGTCATTGGCGAAGTCGGCCCCAACGGAAACGGTCAATCGGGCGGCGGCTGTTCGTCGGGCGGCAATGGCAAGGCCGTGGGCGGCGTGCCGCAGGATCAGGTCTACGGCAACGTCTTCGACAACCCGGAACACATGCCCTACGGGGCGTCCCAATTCGTCGGCATCGCCGGCGGCACGGACCTCGACGAGGCCCTCTCGCGCGGCGCCCGCCGCCGTCGCAACGGGGCGTCCATGCAATACGGCAGCCGCGGCCGCGGCGTCGACAGCAAGGGCCGCTACGACTCCCGCACCGAGGCCCCCGAACTGTCCACCGCGAACAGGATCAATAAGTATTATGGCCACGACGAGCGTATCAGCGACAACGAAAACAAGACCTCCGAGCGGACCGACGACGGCTACGTCAACTCGGCGATGTACGCCAACCACAGCCGCTTTCTCCGCGGCAAGCCCAACCCCAAGATCATCGCGGTCCCGGAAGAGCGGCGCAAGATCAAGGCCAACTACGTCGACATGGACTACCACCACCCGCTCGAGGACATCCTCGACACCTGGCCCGTGAGAAAGCTCTTCGGCTACATCAGCAAGTCGCGGCGCGACGGCAAGACGATGATCGAGCACATCATCCACTCGTACGCCAACCCCGCGGCCCCCATGCACCATCGGGTCAAGTACTGGCC
>JAPULF010000191.1 GCA_027295245.1 Planctomycetota bacterium | reverse complement strand
GGTGCATCCGGATTCGGACGCCCCGACGGACCGCGGTCCTATATACGCACGAATTGCGTCGATATTCATTATTATTTGCTCGCTCTTTTGCAATACCCTTCCAATTGACAGCTTCACGAACGCGGCCGTAGAATCTGAGTCGCACGGCAACGACCGTTCGTGCAAAAAAAGGAACCCAAAAAGCGAATCCCAAACCACGTGCCGCCGTTACAAACATGGTCCGAAAACGAGTCGATTACAATGCACCCGACCGCGCGGATTAGACAAACGGCGCATCGCATCGAGAACTGCAATGGGTGAACCAGCGCCTTGGCATTTAATGCTTCTGGTCTTTCATCTCATGGTCTGTGGACTGTTGGCCACCTACGGTCTGCATCGCTACTCGCTCGTACATCTCTATTTCAAGTATCGAAAAAATGCCCCGCGAAAGATCGCTTGCTTCCTCAAACGACCCAGAATCACC
This sequence comes from Planctomycetota bacterium, assembly GCA_027295245.1. Classification (GTDB taxonomy): domain Bacteria; phylum Planctomycetota; class Phycisphaerae; order UBA1845; family UTPLA1; genus JAPULF01. The sequence goes on along the minus strand of JAPULF010000191.1, from coordinate 3,018 downwards.
ATCCAGCTGCCGATGTTCAACGAGCAATACGTCGCCGAACGCATCATCGAGGCCACCTGTCGCCTGCGATACCCCAGGGACAGGCTCGAGATTCAGGTCCTCGACGACTCCACCGACGGGACGACCGAGATCGCACGCAAAACGTGCCAACGAATGCAACGCCTGGGCCACCCCGTAGTCTTGCTCCATCGCGACAACCGCGAGGGCTACAAGGCCGGCGCCCTCGAGGCCGGTGTGAAAGTCGCCAAGGGCGAATTTATCGTCATTTTCGACGCGGACTTCTTGCCAACGCCGGACATTCTCGACCACATCATCGACTACTTCGTCGACCCCAAAGTGGGAATGGTGCAGGCCAGGTGGGAACACATCAATCGAGAGCAATCGCTCCTGACAAAAAGCCAGGCCATTCTGTTGGACGGCCACTTCGTCATCGAGCATACCGCTCGAAACCGATCCGGCCGTTTCATGAGCTTTAACGGAACCGCCGGGGCCTGGCGCCGCACCTGCATCGAGGATGCCGGGGGCTGGCAACACGACACCCTCACCGAAGACCTCGACCTTTCGTACCGCGCACAGATGAAAGGTTGGAAATTCATCTTCCTCCCGGAAGTCACCAGCCCCGCCGAACTGCCGCCCGAAATGAACGCATTCAAGAGCCAGCAGCACCGATGGGCCAAGGGCGGAGCCCAGACCTGCAGAAAGCTCCTCCCCGGAATCCTGCGCTCCAGATTGCCCTGGCGGATCAAGCTGGAAGCCTTCTTCCACCTGACAAGCTGGGTCAGCTACTTCCTGATTCTGATTCTTACCGTCAATCTACTGCCCGTCATGTACCTCAAGGTCACCGTATTCGCCGACCATCCGTTCTTTCGATATCTCTTCGATGGGTCCCTCTTTCTCCTGGCCACCTGCTCCGCCAGCACGTTTTATGTCGTCTGTCAGCGCGAACTGTTCCGGACCTGGAGCGAAAGCCTGAAGTACCTGCCGTTTCTCATGAGCCTCGGCGTCGGCGTCTCCTTGAACAACGCCCGAGCAGCATTCGAGGGATTCTTCGGAAAATCCTCCGAATTTGTCCGTACCCCGAAATTCGGCCTCGCGAGTAGCGATGACGATATTTGGAAACGCAAATCCGGCGGGCACGGTCTCGATCCAAAGCGAGTTCAAGCGTGGTGCGAATGCGCCATGGCCGTCTATCTGATCGGCTGCGTGGCCTACACCATGTACCTGAGGATATGGATCGGCGTGTTCTTCCTGACCTTGTTCATGATCGGTTACGTCTATGTCGCGATGCTCACCTTGTACGGGCACCGGCTCGCGTCACGGGCTCCCTATTCAACACCTGCCCCGGCCCTCGCGCCGGAACCCGGCCCCTCGGACGACCCGTCTTGACGCTCATGTCGCCGGATGCCTATAGTCGGCCCGGACTGAACGTCGCAGTATCACGGATTCGAACAGGTCCAGCAGGGACGGATGCCTACCATGCAAATGACGCCAAGAAAATTCGTAGCCCTCGCCGCGTGGCTCCTTTGCGCGAGCGTTTCTTTTCAAGCCGGATGCAATAGCCCGAATGCCGGCGGATCAGACGCCGAACTGGCCGAGGGACCGGCAGTCAACCTCGACCGCGCCGATAACGGCGCCGCCATTCGCTTGACCCGCCGAACACCCCGCGACGACCGCCGGCTGCAGCGTCCGCTCACGTTCGTAATGACGGGAAGCGCTCCGTTTGAAGCCGCCGATTCGACCACCGATAGTCGCGCCGCCGCCACACAGGCGGCCGTCATCGATGCCCTCTTCGCGGCAGTCGTGGAAAACCGCCGCGACGCGGGAGAATCCATCGCCAACTTCACGCAGCGCCTCGGCCCGCGCGTGTCGCTCACGCATCTTTCGTTGCAGGGCCGCGACGAAATCCGTGTCAAGCTCGCTTCGACGCGCGGGGAGAGCGAGTTTGTCGTTCGCGACGGCGTCCTGACCCATCCACCCTACGACTTCGAAACGCTTCGTCGAGTGTTCGAAGCCACCGATGGCGAATTCTCGCTGCTCGATACCCGGCGAGACGCCTTGCAGCAATCGATCACCGCCCGCGTCGGCTGCTACGGGTCCGTCACGACCGGCACGGCAATAGTCGCCGACGTCGAAGTCGAAGACGAAATACCGGACGGCTCGTAGAAAGACGACCTACGCGGAGCGGGCATCCAACCCGCCTTCCATGCAAGACCGGGGGCTCCGATCCGTGTCCAATGTCGCGGCGTCGCTTGAAGATGTCTTGCCCAGAACGCGTCGCGGCCGATACGCGGCGGGCACGTTTCGCCCGCGGCACAAGCACCTCATACTTCCGGTCGATCATTCCGACGATGCCCTCGTATCGGCCGCCCGCCGCCTGCGAAGACTGGCACAAGCCACACACGGCGCGGATTGGCGAATAGCCGCGACCGGGTCCGTAACCAACGCCGCGGGCACGATACTGATCGAGCGCTCGGACTCGGGTCGGAACGATCAGGGCTACACCCTGCGAATCCGCCCGAACACCATTTGCCTCCGGGCCGCCGGCGATGTCGGACTGCACTACGGCGTCACGACACTGGGTCAACTCCTCGGTTCCGGTCGCAACGCAATTCGGGCCCTCGACATCGAGGATTGGCCCGACTTCCCGGTCCGCGGCGTACTACTCGACATCAGCCGCGACAAAGTACCCGCCATGAAATCCTTGAAGGAGCTGATCGACCTGCTCGCCGGCTGGAAACTGAACCAACTCCAACTCTACACCGAGCATTCCTTCGCATACCCCGGCCACGAAACAATCTGGCGCGGGGCATCGCCCATCACCGCCCGCCAAGTCGAAGAACTCGATCGCTACTGCCGCCGGCGCGGCGTGGAACTCGTTCAGAATCAGAACTCATTCGGGCACATGGAACGTTGGCTGATGCACCCCAAGTACGCCGCCCTCGCCGAGACCCGCGGCGGCTGGAAAACGCCTTGGGGCGAGCGACGAACGAGACCCGCAACGCTGAACCCCCTCGACCC
>JAPULF010000190.1 GCA_027295245.1 Planctomycetota bacterium | reverse complement strand
CCGACTTCTCGCTCATCGACGCCATCGAAAGCGGAATCGTCAAGGTGCCCCGCGTGCCGGTCTCCGACGACTCGATGGTGGGCGACGTCCCGACTTACCGCGACCTGTGGCTCCGCATCCGCGACGACCTGCCCAAGAAGGGCCGCAGGAAGGACGCCGGGCAACAGGAGCCCCGTCCGCCCGCCGTGCTGGAAGGCGGCATCCAGAGTCTCTACTCGAACTACGAGAAGTATTACGGGCGGTGGCACAAGAACGAACAGGCCCGCGCCGACGGCCTGACGCCGCCGGTCTTCATCGTCGTTTGCAACAACACCAGCGTCTCGAAGATGGTCTTCGACTACATCGCGGGCTGGGAGAAAACTCTGCCGGACGGCACCACGGTCGCCGTGCCGGGCCGACTTGACCTGTTCAGCAACGTCGAACGCGGCGCCGACGGCCAGAACCACTTCGCGGCCCGGCCCACGACGATCCTGGTCGATTCCAAGCAGCTCGAATCGGGCGAGGCGATGTCGGCCGAGTTCAAGAAGATCGCCAGCCGCGAAATCGAAGATTTCAAGAGCGAGTACCGTGCCCGCTTCCCCGGCCGCGATGTCGAGAACCTTACCGACGAAGATCTGCTGCGCGAAGTGATGAACACGGTCGGCAAGACGGGCAAGCTCGGTGAGAACATCAAATGCGTCGTCTCGGTCTCGATGCTCACCGAGGGCTGGGACGCCAACACGGTGACCCACATCCTGGGCATCCGCGCCTTCGGCACCCAGCTTCTCTGTGAACAGGTCGTCGGTCGGGCACTGCGGCGGATGAGCTACTCGGCCGATCCGCGTACGATTGAGACCGGCAACGGCCAGGTGGAGATCGAGTCGTTTCCGGTCGAATACGCTGAGGTGTACGGTGTCCCTTTCTCGTTCATTCCCACTTCCGGCGCCCCAGTCGATCCCAAGCCCGGCCCGGTGCCGACGCACGTCCGGGCACTGGAAGATCGAGAAGCGGACTGCTTGATCACATTCCCCCGCATCGACGGCTATCGCTACGAGCTGCCCGCCGAGCGTCTCGATGCAAAGTTCAGCGACAAGAGCAAGCTCACGCTCTCCACGGCCGACGTCCCGACGAAGGTGCAGGTCGATCCGATTGTCGGCGAATCGTCGGTCCACACGCTGGATGATCTGAAAAAGGTCCGAGAGCAACAGCTCGATTTCCGTCTGGCCCGCGCCCTGTCTGAGCGCTACTTCCGCGACGACGATGGCAACGTCAAACCTTGGGTCTTTCCCGACCTATTGCAGATCGCCCGGCGCTGGCGCGAGCAGTGCTTGGTTCTGAAAGACAATACGTTCCCGCAATTACTCGTTCTTATCGAGCACCTCAGTGACGCTGTGGACCGTATCTACAAGGCGATCGTGGACGCCGACCCCGGCGAGAAGCGGCTGCTGCCGATTCCCAAGGCCTACGATACGGTTGGTTCCACGCGCGGCCTCCGCTTCGACACGACCCGCCCCACCTACAAGACCGATCCGGCGAAGTGCCACGTCTCCCACGTCGTAGGCGACACCGACTTCATCGCCCACCTCGACGATGGCCACGGCCCCGACGACCCGCTGCAACTGATCATCGAAGTCAGCGGCCAACCCGGCAAGAAAAAGGCCGCCAAGACCTCCACGGCGGAAACCCTCTGGGTCCCGGCCGTCAACAACGCCGGCGAATGGGGCCGCTGGGCGTTTATTGAAATTACCGATCCATGGGATGCCGCCAGCGCGATTCGCGTGCTGCTTCGGTCGTTTCTGCCAAAACAAGTTCCCGTATAATGGGCGGGTTGCCATCACCAAGGAGCTTATTCGCGTGATTCCCAAATACATCCGCGCTACCCCATCGCAGATCGCTGAGTTTTGTCGCCGAAACCACATCCGAAAACTGTCGTTCTTCGGTTCGGTTCTTCGCGACGATTTCGGATCCGACAGCGACGTCGATGTGCTGGTGGAATTTGAGCCGGGCCACACGCCGGGACTCGACGTCTATGACATAGAGCAAGAACTGTCGCAGCTTTGTGGCGGTCATCGCATTGACATGGTCAATCCAAAATACCTCAATCGCTGGATAAAAGACGAAGTTCTCGGCACCGCGGAGCCTGCCTATGTCCAAGGATGATTTGCGCTACGTCGGCCACATGCTCGACTGCGCCCACCAAATCGAGAAGTTCCTGGCGGGAAAGGCGCGGGCGCAATACGACGCCGATGAAGTACTCCGGCTTGCTGTGATTCACCTGATCCAAACAATGGGCGAAGCGGCGCGCCTCGTTTCGGACGACTTCCGCCAACAACATCCGCAGGTTCCCTGGCCGCAAATTGTCGGCATGCGCAACCGGATCGTGCATGACTACCTGAACGTCGATTTTGACATCGCGTGGGAAGTCGCCAGCCGCGATCTGCCAGTGCTCGTTCAATCCCTCGCTCCCCTTCTACCTCCTTCGCCATAGACTCGATGGCCCGCAAGAAAAAGACCGCCAAGAAAAAAACGCCGATGCCGATTGAGTCGGTGCGGCATCAGGATAAGCGGAAGAACATTCCGACGGAGGAGCTGCGCGATTTCATGCGAGACGAGGAGCATGCGGCGCCGCCGGTGCTTTATCCGCGTGATCCGTCGCTCGATCCGCAGCTTGTCTGGAAGGGCAAGGACGAGCAGGATCGCGAGCCGCTTGCCGTTCCCACCGTGCCGATCTACATCCAGGAAAAGATCCACCCGCACCACATCATCGAGGACTTTCGTCGCTCGGTCGCGAAACCAGACAGCGAGCGGCAACTCGAACTCTTCTCCGACTTCAACGGCCTGCCCGAAGAATTTGACCAGCGAATCGACTTCTACCAACACGACGGCAACTGGTCAAACCGTCTGATCCTCGGCGATTCGCTGCTGGTGATGAACTCGCTGG
>JAPULF010000019.1 GCA_027295245.1 Planctomycetota bacterium | reverse complement strand
AAAAGGCGACCGCATATTTTGCCGGCGGGTGCTTCTGGGGCGTCGAAGATCGGTTTCAGCAGGTGCCGGGCGTGATCGACGCCGTTTCCGGATATCAGGGGGGGCACAAGGCGAACCCCACGTACAAGGAAGTGTGCGGGGGCGAAACCGGCCACGCGGAATCGGTTCGTGTTACGTTCGATCCCAAGCGGGTCAGCTACGGCAAGCTGCTCGAATGGTTCTTCAAGTTTCACGACCCGACGCAGATGAACCGGCAGGGTCCCGACGTCGGTACGCAATACCGCTCCGCAATCTTCGCCGCGGACGGAAAGCAGCTCGCCGAGGCGAAGGCGTTCATCGAGGCGCAGTCGCAAACCGAACGCTTTCACGATCGCAAGATTGCGACGGTTGTCGGAAAGGCGGGGCTTTTTGCCGAGGCTGAGGACTATCACCAGGACTACCACGCGAAGCACGGGGGTTCGTGCCCGATTTCCCCGGACAAATGACGCGACAGGAATCAGGTCCAGGTGGCGTCAAGACACCCTCTCGGGGACTACCGCGGAACTGGTTTCTGAGCAGTGGAAAACCGCTTTTTGGAAGGCTCGAAGAATACGAACGCGGTCGCGATGCGTCTTGCGGGGGGCGTGGAGCGGGTTGGCGCAAAAAAAAAGGACCGCCACTGGCGGCAAGGTGCCAGCGGCGGCAGGCGCGACAGTGATTTCTCCTCAATCACGGTCAGTCTGGTAATCGGTTGCTCGTCCGTTTCCCGCGGGCCAGGTTTGTGACGCCTTGGGCCCCGTGGCAAGGCCGGGGGGCGGCAATAAAACCGGCCCGGCACGAGTGACAAGGCCGTCAAGGCGAGCCACACATCGCGACGCTAGCCACATCGTGCCGGGGCGTTTCGGGGTTCCCCGCAGAACCGGCTTGACTACGGACGTCAATTGTGTCCGGAGCAAGCCTCACCCTCGGATTCTTTCGAACCCGTCATATCGCTCATGAAGCCGAATAATCCCTACCCTCGCTCGCAACACTGGTCCGAATGGAGCAACCGCTCAGTCGCTATTCGGGTGTGTCCGCGGCGCGCTCAACGCCGGTCGCCGAGTTCCTCCCCGTTGGGTGACGGCCGATAAGACGCGCACACGTCCTATTCCGCAGCCAGGAGGGGGCCGGGTCTCGTCTTCTCTCGGTCGTATCCCGTCTAAACAGTAAAGCGCAGATTGGGGCGAAACATGGTCAAGTTTTTTTCGATGGTATTCTTGGTAGGGTTCTAGAATACGGCAGGGGGGTACTGCGCTAGAAGGGCCTCCACATGGCGAGTTTGACCCCAGACCGCGAATTACCGAGGCTGGCTAGCGTCTACACCGAGCTTCGGCGGGTTGCACGGGATTATCTCTCGCACGAACGGGCCGGCCATACCCTTCAACCGACGGCCCTGGTGCATGAAGCCTTCCTTCGTTTGGCGAAAAATGAGACCGACTCGGGTCCGGGGCCGGATCGCAGGACACTGGTCGCCCAGGCCGCCCGGGCCATGCGGCTAACACTCGTGGACTACGCCAGGCGTCGAAACGCCAGAAAGCGATGTGTCGGTGGAAAGCGACTCGCACTGGATCAGGCGCTGGAGTGCTATGAACGCCGGTCGATCGACCTGGTCGCGTTGGATTCGGCATTGGAACGACTTGCAGGCGTGGACCCACAACTGGCCCGAATTGTCGAATTGCGCTTCTTCGGCGGGATGACGACGGACGAGACGGCCGCCACGCTGAACACGTCTCCGAGTTCCGTGGTACGCGGTTGGCGGTTTGCGCGCATGTGGCTGTTCAACGAGCTTCAGGAGGGGTGAATCCATGACGGGCGAACGGATGGGACGTCTCCGAACCATCATCGAGGATGCCCTCGAACAGCCCGCCGGGGAAAGAGCGGAATTCGTTGCGATCGCCTGCGCCGATGACACGGAGCTGAAACGAACCGCCGAACAACTCCTGGACGCAGAGTCGAACTTCGGTTCTTTCCTGGACCTGCCTGAAACCGCCCGTGTCAGGGCGGCCCATTCCGAAATCTTGGGCCCTGATTCCGTGGGTGGTCGGCGGATCGGCCCATATCAATTGGTTCAAGTGCTGGCCCGCGGCGGCATGGGCACGGTCTTCTGCGCCGTTCGGGCCGACGATGCGTTTGAGCAACAGGTCGCCATCAAGCTAATCAATCGGGGCATGGACTCCGAGGCGCTCTTGCGCCGATTTGAGCAGGAACGCCAATTCCTCGCCGATCTCGATCACCCCAATATCGCGCGGCTGCTCGACGGTGGAACAAGCGAGGACGGCCAGCCGTACATCGTGATGGAGTACATTGAGGGCGAACCGATCGACACGTTTTGCGATTCGCAACGATTGGGGGTGCGCAAGCGAATCGAGTTGTTTCGGCAGGTGTGCCTGGCCGTGCAATACGCACACCAGAACCTCGTGGTACACCGCGACATCAAGCCCGCCAATATCCTGGTGACGTCGTCGGGGATTCCGAAATTGCTCGATTTCGGCATATCCAAGCTTTTGGCGAACGATGCGCCTGGGCCGGGTACTGGTGAGCGGACCCTGACCGGCTTGCAGGCCATGACCCCAAGATACGCGAGCCCGGAGCAAATCACCGGAGGGCGGATAACGACGGCCAGCGACGTGTACTCGCTCGGCGTGGTGCTGTACGAGCTTCTGTCCGGCCACCGGCCGTACTTGCTGGACGATTTGACGGGATACGAGAAGGAACGCGTCATCTGCGAGACCGAACCGACGCGTCCCAGTACCGCCGTGACGACAAGCAAGAGCCTGCGGTCCGCGTCCGGCAGGATTCGGCTGGTGACTCCCGAATCGGTCGCCGAGACGCGACGGGAACGGCCCGATCAGTTGCGGCGGGCTTTGCGGGGGGACCTCGATAACATCATCCTTCGCGCGATGGCCAAGGATTCTCAGCGCCGGTACGCCACGGCGGAACAACTGAGCGAGGACCTTCAACGCCATCTCGACGGGCGGCCCATCAATGCACGAACGCCCTCGATGGCCTACCGAGCGGTCAAGTTCGTCAAGCGCAACAAGACCTCCGTGACGGCGGCGACGATCGTCGTATTGGCGCTATCGTGCGGTTTGATTGTCAGCAGGACCGCGAACGTGCAGATGCGGGAAGCAGAACA
>JAPULF010000189.1 GCA_027295245.1 Planctomycetota bacterium | reverse complement strand
GTGCGAACACACTATGAGTAAACGCGGCGGAAAAGGCTAGCAAATCGTCATAGTGACCGGGCAATCCCGGCCCGATCGCCGCCTTGCAGGCAAACGAATCAGTCTCAACCCTCGGCACCTTCGCCGTTCCGCGAGTCCTCGAAGGGGTCATACAGGAGTGTCATCTCGAATAAGCGCGCGGGATCGATCTGAATGTGTGTCATCTCCAGATCATCCAATGCCGGTTGGATGGCGTGCCGGATTTTCACCAAGTGCCCCGGGATATCCAGCCCCATGAAGACTTCCGGCAAACCCTCGAACGTCTTCAAGCAATCAACGAATACCTGTCTTACGCCGACCGCCCGGCCCTGTCGCAAAAGGTGCAGAGTCACGGCCCCCCGAATAATCGCCCGATAGAACTGCTCGCGACGCCGATCGAGCGTCCCGTTCCAGCAATCCTCCCAGGTCTCGTGGGCCTCGAAGAACTGGCCCGCATTGAAGAGTCGGATGCCCTCCAGGTAGACCTCGCGTTCGCGCTCCAGCGTGAATTCATCGTCGGTTGACTTCAACCATCGTCCCCGTTGCGTGAGAGTCCGAAGCCGTGAATGTGTTTCGCGCTTTGCGTCCGAGTGCTATCGAGACTCGAAAAGACGTCCCAAACCCGTCAGCCCCGCCGTCTCGCCTTTGTTTCGCGCAAATGTTCCGGCGATGCGAGCCGCCAGCCGCGAGAACGGTAGAGACTGGAGCCAGACGCTGCCCGGTCCGGTGAGTGCCGCAAGGAACAGGCCCTCGCCGCCGAACAGGCTCGTCTTGATACCGCCCGCCGACGTGATGTCGTAGTCCACCGACGGCTGACACGCCACCAAACAACCGGTGTCAACCCGCAGTCGCTCGCCCGCGCCGAGATCGCGCTTGACGATCGTGCCGCCGGCGTGGACGAAGCCGATCCCGTCGCCGCGGAGCCGCTGCAGTATAAACCCCTCGCCGCCGAAAAAGCCGGCCCCGATTCGTTTCTGAAATGCGATGTCGATATGCACCCCTCGGGCGGCGCACAGGAACGCCGACTTCTGGCAGAGTATTTCGCCGCCAAGTTCAGCGAGGTGCAGCGGAATAATCTTTCCCGGATAAGGCGCCCCGAAACTCACGCGTTCGCGCCGACCGCTCATGGCCCCGAACGTCGTCAGAAAAAGAGACTCGCCCGAAACCATTCGCTTGCCGGCCTCGAAGAGTTTCCCGATAAAGCCCTGGTCCTTCGACGGATCGCCGAACACCGTCTGCATCTCGATGCCGTCGGTCATGTACATCATGGCCCCGGCCTCGGCCACCACCACCTCGTCCGGATCGAGTGTGACTTCCACGAACTGCATGTCGTCACCGAAGATCTCGTAGTCGATCTCGTCCGCGACACGGGTCCTGGGTGTAGGCGGGGGTCGTGGAGTCTCGCCCATGGCCCCGGCGATCACCGCGACGTGCCGGGCCTTTTCCCAATCAGACAAGTTGGGACCCCACACCAGGGCGTCCAGACCGCCCGACGACGGAAGCGCCTTGATCAAATCCGCCAGACTCATCGGCCCCACCGGGTCTTTTCCCGTTGCGTAGTACCAGCCGGTTGCATTCGCCATGATTGCATACCTCCTTCGTCGCGCCCCGTTTGCATCAGGCGTCAAGCGTCACATGAACCTATCCTGACAGAGTCTATTCGTATCGCGGGCCGGGAACATGTCAAGGCCCAACGATCGCTGGCTCGTGCCGGCGCAGACTGCTATATTCTAGTTTGGATTTCAGCAGGTTGGGCCGACAAGCAGCCTATTGAAGATCGGAGCAAGGTGTGAGCGTATTTCCGGTTGATCTTTCGAGCGACACCCAAACACGACCCACGGCCGACATGCGCAAGGCCATGGCAAACGCCGAAGTCGGCGACGAGCAGAAGCGCGAAGACCCCAGCGTCAACCGATTGCAGGACAGCGTCGCCGAACTCACCGGAAAGCAGGCCGCCCTCTTTCTACCTTCCGGAACCATGTGCAACATGATCGGCCACGCGATCCACTGCCGTCCGGGCGACGAGATAATCGTCGAGGAGTCGACGCATCCCGTACACTTCGAAGGCGGCGGTCCGGCGGTACACAGTCGGGCGCAACTCCGGACGCTCTCTACGCAGACAGGCGTCTTCACGCCCGAACAGCTCGAGGCGGCCATTCGGCCGAATGATCCGCACTTTCCGAATACGCGACTCGTGTGCGTCGAGAACACCCACAACATTCGCGGCGGGCGCATCTGGTCGCTCGAAGCCGTTCAAGCGGTCGCGGACTGCGCCGGGAAGCACGGCCTCTTGCTCCACCTCGACGGAGCCCGGCTGATGAACGCCGTCGTGGCATCCGGCACCTCGGCCGCGGACTACTGTCGGCCCTTCGACTCCTGTTGGATCGACCTGAGCAAGGGACTCGGCTGTCCGGTGGGAGCGGTCATCGCCGGATCCAAGGAATTCATCGATCAGGCATGGCGCTACAAACATCTGTTCGGCGGCGCCATGCGGCAGGCGGGCATCATCGCGGCCGCCGGGGTTCATGCCCTCCAGCATCACGTCGATCGATTGGCCGAGGATCATGTCAAGGCCAGGGCCCTCGCCATGGGTCTCGCGGAGATCAAGGGAATTACCATCGACGTCAACGCGGTGGAAACGAATATCGTGTTGTTCGACACAGTCGATACCGGTGTCGGACGAAGCACGATACTGACTCGGCTCTTGGAACACGGCGTCCGATTCAGCCCCCTCATGGAATCCACGCGACTACGCGCCGTCACCCACCTGGACATTTCCCATGACGGTGTCGAACGGGCCTTGAGCGCCTTGCAAACTGTGCTGGCCCAATAGTCGTCCGACGGCCGAAGACAGGCGAAAGCACCCACTTCGTGTACAATTCGACGGCAGACTGGATGCGGCGGCGGGCAGCGGCGAGACGGCGCTCGTCGAGCGATGCTGAATCTGTCTGCCATCGGTAGTGTGTAAGGACGTTGCCGGATGCCGTCTCAGGTCGGCTCGATTACCCGCCCATCTGCTCATGCAGTCACGTTCCCGGCACGTCAGGCCAGCAGACACGCAACGAAGTCGGCCACGTCGTCGGGATCGATCGTCTGGTCTGGAATACCTTCGAGGTCGCCGGAGCAGACATCCAGCCAGTTCGGCGTATTGGCCGACAGGACAGACTCAACGAACAACTGAATGTCCAGGCCGTTGGACGTGCCGTCGTGGTTCATGTCGCAGTCCAGCGGGACCGTGGCGGCATCCACCGA
>JAPULF010000188.1 GCA_027295245.1 Planctomycetota bacterium | reverse complement strand
CGCCGGTCACCGGTGACCTCGTCGCTGACGGAGACGCTGGTTTCCTTGTCGTTGAAGAATCCGGCCTCCACGTCCCAGGTGATCCAGTCGACCGATCGCCAGTGGCCCGGCCCGCCACGCTTGGTCTGGAACCGCTGCCGCAACCCGAGCACGACGCCGCCGAAGTCGTCGATGTCCTCCACGCCGGAATCGAAGGGGGTGATGCGCTTGGGCGGCACGTTGGTGTGCGCGTTCCACGCCGTCATGTCGGCCTTGATCACGTGCCGCATGCGGTGCAGGTCGAGCAACTCGGATTCAATAGAGTCGTCCACCTTGCTGAACATGATGTTGCCGCGGACGCCGTATGAGGCGAATATCCGGTTCTGCCCGCCTCGGCTGTGACGATTGCCGATCCTCTCCGGCGAATCGTCCCACGTCGTGCCTCGAACAGTCACGAACGGAGTCACGTTCACCGGGCCGAGCTTGAGCGGGAATTCCAACTCTTCGCGTGCGTCGGCTCGCATCACGGATCCCGTCTCGCCGGTGTTGTCGACGCGGTACTTCCCATTGAAGAGCCGACGATTATCGGGGCGATACCGAACGACGCCTGCCCGCGAATCGTGATAGAACGTTGCCCACTCGGTCAGAGGTTCGCCGATCAGGCTGAACCGGAAGTCGGGCAGGTGTTCGGTCTGCGTGAGAAACTTGTTGATCCGCGTGTTGGCCAGGACGGAAAATTGCCAGTTTTCCTGGCGCCTCAGAAGATACGCCAGCGTTTCCTGGTCCTTTCCGTTTTCGAACTCGTTCCGCTCGAAGTTCTCCATGTATTGATCGTCGCTGATGTACGACACCTCGAGCGTCAGCTCCCAATCCTTCGGCAGGAACTGTCGATGTCGCCAGAGGGCCCGGCCGCGGTTCTTGTGATCCGGGGCGTTATTCTTGCGATCGCCGCTCCGGTCAAACCTGTCGCCGATGTCGTCGTCACCGTCGTCGTAGATGTAGTATCCTCTAAATAGACCGTAGTAATTTTCTCGCTCGTAGTCCAGGTCGATCCCGGTGCCCGGCCCGCGCTTCGTGAAATAGTCCATCTTGAACGTGGCGTCGAATCCCTCGGGCTGGTCGAGGCCCAGCAGGTTGAAGAAATACCACCGCGTTTCCATCGTCGCGCCGAAATCGCTGGAATAGCCGAACTTGGTGCTCTTGAAGGCCATGCGGTCGCGCGAAAAGTCACCGCTCGAAACCGGCCAGTAGGAGATCGGCGTGCCCTCCAGGTTGAGCGTCGTGTGCGTCGCCTTGTAGGTCCCCGCCTCGACTCCGACGATCTCGCCTTTCTCGTTGCGAGGCGTCCGATCCTTGAGATATACGGTCTTCGCGCCCAGTGCCACGTGCGGCGTGTAGAATTCGCTGGTCGTGATCTGGGCGTCCGTCGCCATGTATTCGGTCGGGGACAGTTGGCGCACCTGCTCCGCCCGAACGTAAATCGGCAAGCTGCGAGACGACTCCAGCGCCCGGGCGACGACGTCGAGAATCAGTGCCTGGTCGTTGCGAAAGTCGTAGTACAACCGCGACGCCCGAATCATCCGCTGGCCGCGCATGAGAACCACGTCGCCTTCGAGGTACACGGCCGAAATCCACTCGCCGACCGATTCGCGATCACTTTGACGGTCGCCCGAAAGTCTCGGTTCCTCCTCCGGACTGATCTCGTCCGGCGGCGTCTCGATGCTCGGCTTCTCCGATTCGTCACGACCGAATAGACCGGTCACGCCGCCCCCCAGCTTGCCCGTGACCGCATACAGCACGGCCGCGTCGGCCCGAAGTTCCAGGTACTCGCCGCTCTGGGCCGGCGATCCCTGCGAGAGCATGATTTCGCCCTTGGCGATGATCACGGACTGCTCGCCGATCTGTTGGTGTGTGACCGTGCCGCCCGGCCCGACCGAGAAGTCTACCCGCTTTTGCGGCTTCGGCCGGTTTAATCGGATCTTCTCGGCGGAGGGTGCGACTTGAACCGGCACTTCGGCAACCTCGGCGTTGGCCGTGGGCGCGATATCGAGCAGCCCCCGGGCGCGAAGGGCCTCGCGATAAAGCTCGCTTTGATCGTCGGACGTATTGGCCCGGGCGTCGACGTTTTGAATCACCTTCCCGAACGTTCGTAGCGTGATTATCAGCGCGGGCCCGGTCTCGATCGTGCCGACGGGCTGGCGCACCTCGGCACCCTGCCAGAGAAAGACCTCCATGTCGCAATATCGCTTGTCTTTCCACGGCACATAGCGAAACCAAATGACGGCATCCCGGCTGCGGAGTTCATGCTGCCCCATTCGGGCCGAAAAGTTGCCCAGGCACTCGACGACCTGATCTTCGCCGCTCTTCCAGACGTAGGCATAGGTCGAGTAGAGTTCGATGTCGAAATCGCTGATGCCGGGGGGCAGGAGCGGTTCGAGCGGATCGAGGTCGGGAGGGGCCGATGGCTGTTGGCCCGATACACCGGCTGCGGAAATGAAAAAGACCGGCAGCGCAGTCGCAATCAGGGCCAGTACACTCCGTTGCAGTTGCCGCATCATGCCCGCGTGATTTCTTGGGCGCGCAGTCGACCGTCGTGCAGCCGTGCATCGAGCGCGGTCGCCGCGTCGGGGGCGGATTATGCGATGGTCCGCGCCACGTGTCAAAGCGCACCTGCGTGGGCGCAAACCATGCGTAGCCCCGCGTCCAGGGGCCGACCGTTTGCCGCGGGAGTGCGGATCGCCCGCGCGATCGCCCGTGTTTCGGCCGTTGTGGGCAAACCGATGCGGATCCTCCGCAGGCCGTAAAGCCGATACAATACGCGCAGGGCAAGCGGGCACGGGCAGCGCGTCGCGGAAGCGCGAAAGTGGTTTTTAGTTAGATAGGAGTAGTTCATGGACCCCAAGCACGGTAATGCGCCGATAGTCATCGACGAGACGGCCGGAAAAAAGGCGTACTGCCAGTGCGGCCTCAGCGCGAATCTCCCATACTGCGACGGCACCCATTCGCGAGAAGGCACCGGCATCGCACCGATCGTTTGCGAGGTCGAAGAGGACGGCAAGAAGGCCGTCTGCCAATGTCACCAAAGCGGCAACTTGCCGTGGTGCGATGGAACGCACTCTCGCCTCCCGTAGGGCCGTCGCGGCGCTGCACCACGCGTCGTTACCGACCGCGGTGTTTGCCTGTCGACGGCGTCTCGATCGGCAGGGCCTCGATATGGGTGACGAATCCGTCGAGCATGCGCTCCCAGCCCCGTAGCGTTTCGTCGAATTCGTACTTGAGCAAGTCCCGAAGCATCACGTTGTCGCGCGTCTCGAGGGCCTGCTTGAGGTCTCGAAGCCGGGTCGCCAAGTCCTTGAGCCAGTCCGAGATCGGCCGTTCGCCGATCCGCACGGCATCGAAATTCACGTTGAGCAATCGTCCCCCGTTGGCCACCGCTTCATGCACCTGGCTCCAGCAATCCACGCTGTCGATCAAGCGGCTCATGGCCGTGGCGCTGTCGCCTGCGGAAAGGGCCTCCGAGGCCTCGCGCGACAGGGCGAAGCTCTCCGACAATGCCTGCCTCGAGTGCTTCAGAATCTCCAAGACGATCGGTTTGGGTTCTTCGCTGAGCAGGTCCAGCCGGCCGAAATCGCTGACCGGCTGTGACAGGATCCGTTCCAGGTCCGCCGGCGACACTTCGACGTCGTTGCAGCGCAGCGTGATCAGGAGCCGCCCGGAACCGTCAAGCCTCGTTCTGGCGGCGTCGATCAGGCGTTGAACCGTCGAATCGGATTCCACGTCGACAGCCGCGAAGGGCTTGTCGTCTAGGTAGACTGCCGTCGATGTTTCAGAACGACCCTGGATCATGATCGGCTCGTGGTCGCTTAGGAGACGACCATTCGCAGCAGCCAGATGGCGCCCATGCCGCACACCGCCGTGCAGCACGCCGTCGTCAGCATCACTTCCCATCGAAATCGAATGGGCTTCGAGTTCGAATCGCTCGCAAATGGATCGCCCGGCTTCCACGTGAGACGGGCCGGTACCAGCCGACCGCTTCCAATACGCTGCGGCGTGGATCGCGAGCCCAATCGTTCCGATGCGAGTCCTGGTCGATCGCACGACTCCCCGAGCCGCGATTCGATCTTGCTTGGCTTCAATTCGATCGCTTCGGCCGAGGCCTGTTCGATGACGACATCCTCGGCGGCGCTGTGATCGTCGATGGCCCCAATGCCGTCCGGGTGGGTCGGTTGCGAGGACGTCGGTAGCGGAATCCCTTCCATCTCGTTCACCAGGTCGTCGATCCGGAGATCGAGGGCGTCGGCCTCATCCGAGAAGGACAGCGGACCGGTCGCATCTTCATCGTCCTGGAGGACTTCACGATCCGGCTTCTGCAAGATCGGATGGTCGACCGTGTCCGAGTTCATGAGGGTCTCTTGCGGTGGGCACTCCGCAGCGTCTTCGGGCTCCGAGTCGGTACGGGACGTGGCAAACGACACTTCGCCTGCCGCGCAGTCGAACAGTGAGCGCTCC
>JAPULF010000187.1 GCA_027295245.1 Planctomycetota bacterium | reverse complement strand
GGAGCGGACCGGCATCGAGGCCCGCGCCACGATTCTCGGGCACATCCAGCGCGGCGGAACGCCGTGTGCCGCCGACCGCGTCCTGGCGACGCGCTTCGGTCACGCCGCCGCGGAATTGCTGGCCCGCGACGAGTTTGATCGCATGGTTGTTGTTCAGCATGGAGAGATGACCAGTGTTCCGATCGCCGACGTCGCCGACAAGCAGCGACTCGTGCCCCTGGATGATCCGTTGATCAAGGCTGCCCGGGCCGTGGGAACGTGCTTTGGAGATTGATGTCGTTACGTCGGATCCCGTTTGCCACCGGGGCATCGCTAACCGCCGTCGCACCCGCCGCCGCCGGGGGTTTCGATGATGATTGCATCGCCCTTTGCAACCCGAAGCTCGCAGATTGCGGGCAGGACTTCGGCGCCGACACCTTGAGATCTTGTTGCTCCCGTTGGAGGAATCTCGAGTCGAACGCTGTCGTCAGCGATTGAATCTGACATGAGTACGTTTCGGCCGGGTTCGCCGGGTGCGCCGCCGCGCAGACCATAAGGCGCCCGCGAACGCCGCTGCGTGACCAACGACACGTCCAGTGATGCCAAGAATTCAACTTCGCGGACGATCCCGTCGCCGCCTCGATGTTGGCCGCCGCCGCCCGAGCCGCGCCGGATTGCGAATCTCCGCAGTCGGACCGGATACCGATCTTCGAGGACTTCCGGGTCGGTGAGGCGGGTGTTGGTCATATGGGTGTGGACGGCGTCTGCCCCGTCGTATTGCGGGCCGCCGCCGGCCCCGCCCCCGATAGTTTCATAGTAGCCGAATCGGTCATTCCCGAAAATGAAATTGTTCATGGTCCCC
This sequence comes from Planctomycetota bacterium, assembly GCA_027295245.1. GTDB lineage: Bacteria > Planctomycetota > Phycisphaerae > UBA1845 > UTPLA1 > JAPULF01. The sequence goes on along the minus strand of JAPULF010000187.1, from coordinate 2,526 downwards.
TGGCTCGCGGCCACGACGCCCAATGCCCCGAATATGACGTCAACGATGCGTTGCGACGTTTCCACGTTGCCGCCGGCGACAGCCGGACAGCGTAACGGGTCCTCGTCAGACGGCGGGTTCAACAAGCAATTGTCCGGGATCTTGATTCGGATCGGCGCCAGGACACCGGCGTTGAGCGGAATGTCCTCGTCGATCAGGCAGCGGAAGCAGTAGATTACGGCGCTGGCGACGATAGCGGGCGTGGCGTTCAGGTTTCCGGCGTGGACCGGGCCGGTGCCCGTGAAGTCGACCGACGCCTCGTCCCCGTGGATCGTGATCGCGACGGCGATCGGCGTTCCATCGTCGAGGTGGTCAACGAAACTGCGCTCACCGTCGTCCATCTTTCGCAGGGCGGATCGCATCTTGGTTTCCGCCGCCTCTTGGATGCCGCGCATGTACTTCTGCACGGTCGACGCCCCGTAACGGTCTACCATGTCGCGCAGAAGGTTGACGCCGCAGTGGTTGGCGGCGATTTGGGCATGGATGTCGGCAAGGTTCTGCTCCACGTTTCTCGAAGGATGCGGTCCGGACGCGAGCATCTGCCGAAGTTCATCGTCGCGAATCTGCAATCCCCCTGCGCTTGTCGGTTCGGAGTTGGCGACCAACAGGCGCGTCGCGCGTAAGACCACGCCTTCTTCCGCCAGGTTCCGGCTGCGCGGCGGCATCGAGCCCGGCGAGATCCCGCCGATTTCAGCGTGGTGCGCCCGCGACGCGGTGAAAAACAAGAGCGAGCGACCGCCGGCATCGAAGACCGGCGTGATCACGGTAACGTCGGGCAGGTGGCTGCCGCCCCGATAGGGATCGTTGGTGACGAACACGTCGCCCGGCCGGATCCGGCCGGCGTCGGGATCGTCCCGCATGTCCTCGATGAGCCGGCTGACGCATTCGCCCATGGCCCCGAGGTGTACGGGGATGTGGGGGGCGTGGGCCACGAGGTCGGCCCTTGCGTCGAAGACAGCGCACGAGAAGTCCAGTCGCTCCTTGACGTTCGTCGATGATGCGGTCTTTTGAAGCGTCGCGCCCATGTGTTCGGACACGGCCGCGAAGTGACTGTTGAACAGTTCGAGTTCGACCGGATCACACGCGTCGTCGGTGGTGGATTGCTTTGGATGCCCGCTCTTTTCGGCGGGCGAACCCGCAGCATCCGTTTGCGTCAGGAGAATGTCGCCGTGTTCGGTTAATCGTGCGCTCCAATCCGGTTCTACGACGATGGTGCCGGTCGATTCGATGATGATTGCGGGGCCGTCGAGTGTTGTCTCGGCCGGTAGCGACTCGCGCCGGTAGATCGCGCTGGCGAGAGGCCGGCCCTCGAAGTACACATCGGTGATTCGCACGGGACGGATGCGTGTTCCCGCGACCGGCGACGGCGCGATTTGCAAACTCGGTTTCGGAGTTCGCGCGATCAGTCCGGCTCGGGCGGCGAAGACCTCCACGGCCCGGTCGCGGTAGGTAAATCCGTACAATTGTCGGTGCATGTCTTCGAAGGCCCGGCGCCACTGACCGTCGCTCGGACGGGCGACCGTGATTCGGGCGTCCTGGCCTTCATATCGGAGGTCGAGGTGTCGTCGAGGAGCGTCGATTCGGTCTTCGTCTATTCCCTCTTCGCGCATGGCCCGACGCAAGTCCGCTTCCATCTCGACGAACACGTCGTCCAGTCTTGAAAGTGTGGATCCGGTCAGGCGTCCACCGACATCGCGGGAGGCGAAGCGCCGAACATCGGCCATGCCGACGCCGAACGCGCTGAGGACCCCCGCCAACGGATGGATAAGGATGTTTTGTATTCCTAGTTCGCCGGCGATAGCGCAGGCGTGTTGTCCGCCGGCCCCGCCGAATGCAACCAGGATGTAGTCGCGCGGATCGTACCCCCGTTGGATGGAGATCCGCTTGATTGCCGCCGACATGTGGCGGTTTGCAATCTCGACGTAGCCGGCTGCGAGCGATGGCCGGTCGTATCGCCGGCCGGTTTCCGCGGCCACTCGGTCGATCAGCTCGTCGAGTCGGGCTCGTGCGGCGTCGGCGTCAAGTGGCAACGGCAGCCCGTCCGGCGGAATTCGGCCGAGCAGAAGATTGACGTCCGTCAGACAAAGGGGACCTCCCCGGCCGTAGCACGCCGGGCCGGGTTCGGCCCCGGCGCGGTCCGGCCCCACGATCGGCTTGACGCCGTCAAACTCGCAGATCGATCCCCCCCCCGCGGCCACGGTTTCGATTGCCAGCATGTCGCCCACGATTCGGATTTGTCCACCGGTCTTTCGGTCCTCGATTTGCATTTCGTGGCGTCGCTCGAATTCGCCGTCGTAACGACTCACATCGGTGCTCGTTCCGCCCATATCAAACCCGATGGCTCGATGGAAGCCCGCCCGTCGGGCGACCTCCGCGCATCCCACCACGCCGCCCGCCGGGCCGGAGAGCACGCTGTCCTTGGCGACGAAGGTTGACGCGCTGCTCAATCCGCCGCTGCTCGTCATCATTCTGAGCGTACCGTTCGGC
>JAPULF010000186.1 GCA_027295245.1 Planctomycetota bacterium | reverse complement strand
CGCCGGCGTTAAATCGTTGTCAGCAACGAAACAACGCGGAACTGTGCGACGAAATGCAACTCAATGCGAAGAGAACCGGAGAGGGGGGGATTCGAACCCCCGGTACGGGAGTGACCCCGTACGACGGTTTAGCAAACCGTTGCTTTCAGCCACTCAGCCACCTCTCCAGGGTACGGCCCAAAGTCCGGTTTCCCGACGCTCGGGCCGCGCGAACTGCGTCGGGCTTTCGTGAATTGTTGTCCGAGTGCCGCCTGCGTGTCAAGAACGCGACTGTCACGGTGTTGGGGCGGGCTTGGACGGCATTCGGGCTGAACACGCATTCAGGCACCGGTATACGGCGGCGCCTGTTCCGACCGCTCCGGGGATGTTCCACTGGAAATCATACAGGTGCCGAATGTTGGATCAGTCAGCCAACAAGCGGCGGATCGCTTCCGCGAATTGATCGTGGTAGAGCCGCTCGGCGATGACGGTTCCGAGGATCGTCGCGGCCAGCAGTCCGATCTTGACGGCCCGAATCCGGAATTCGAACCGGCCGACCTTGCCGCCGTCGGAGGCCATTTTTTCGAGCAGTTCGCAGCGGGATTGGATGGTGCCGTGCCGCCAACTGGGGGCGTCGCGGGGGATGCCGTTGAGGTCGGCGATTCGGGAGAGCGTGCGGCCGAAGAGGCCCGCGGCGGCGGTGCAGATGCCGGGCGCCGCCTCGGGTCCGTGAATCGGACAGCGATCTACACAGGTTCGGATGTCGGGCGTGACGCATCGGACACCGAAGAGGTCGGCCTGGCGTTCGAATTGCCGGGAGATCCAGCCGAAGCCGAACAGCCAACTAATCAGCAGCACGCCGAGGGCGATGATCTGCATGTTTCCGGGGTCGGTCACGAGTCGGTTGCGAATCAAGAATTCGAGAACGCCGCCGCTGATGTACATCGTGAGAATAACGAAGACGAGAAAGAACTGAAGGTGGTGGTGTCGCACGTGGCCGGCCTCGTGGCCGAAGACGGCTTCGATCTCTTCGTCGGCCATGGTTTCGAGGAGGGCGTCGGAGACCAGGATGTAGCGCATGGGTCCGACGAAACCCATCACGGCCGCGTTGACGGCCATGCCGTGCGTGTGCCAGAGGAGGATTTCGCGGTAACGCAACCCGATGCGGTCGCATATTCGAACCAGCTTGTCTCGAAGCGGGCCGTCCGGAAGCGGCTCGGTCGCCCAAATGTAACGGAGCATGACGGGTGCGAAGGCGAGGACGCAGATCGAGACGCAGCCGAGCAGCGAGTCCGCGGCCCAGGGGATCCTGAGGGCGTTGGTGATGTCCTGGCGATAGATGTCCATGAAGTGTTTTGCGAGCACGATGAAGGTCATGGGTACGGCGATGATCAGGAACTGATGTCGGAGCTTGTCGGCGATGTGGTTGAACAGCGAACCGGTGGGGTTCGCAACGCGTCGCTTCGCGGCGGCGAGGGCGGCGGAGGCGGCGACCTGCGAGGATGGGGGAGGATCCGCCTCGTCCTCTTGATCGAAGGCGGCGAACGCGGATCGAATCCGGGACTCGGCCGGAAACTGAATGATCCAGATTATCAGCAAAGATGTGATGAAGGGGGCGATGATAATGAAGTCGTCTATGAGCGGGAGACCGCCGAGCCCCCACCCTTGCCGGACGACCCGGGCCCACGGTGTAAAGATCATGGTCGCGGCCATGCCGACTGCGATCACGACCAGGAGCACCCGCTGCCAGACGGAGAAGGTGTTCATGGCCCGATCGTAGTCCGGGCCGGGTCCGGTCAGGCGGGCGACCGTCATCCGGCGCGACACGACGGCACCGAGGGCGACGAGCCCAAGTTGTGCGGCGACGAAGGCGAGGCTGCCGAAAAGAGGCGTTCCGGAGGCGAATTGCCCGGTCGCGGTTTTGAAAAGGTTGAGCTTTTCGGGGGGGAGTTCGTCGCTCAGGACGAACGCAAATGCCATAATGACAAGGAAATACATCGCTCTCCATTATTGGGCACGGCCGGCCCGGATTCTGCGTGTGTAGAATAAGCGAAACGGCCGGTCGGGCAACCGCGTCCGGCTGCAACGGTACTATAGTAGACGCAGACGCGCGGGAACGGCGCGAAAGTGCTGTCCGGAAGTGGGGCACTGTCCACGACACGGTTTCGATCCGAACGTTCGAAAAAAAGGAGTCCTCTGATGCTCTTGCGTACATGTTTTTCGGCCTTCGTGTTTCTGGCGGCGGCTGTTGTCGGTGTCGGGCAGCCGCCTGGAGATTCGACGGAAACGGATCGCCCGGAGGAGCTGCGCCAGCGGCTGAAGATGAGCCGGCAGAATCGTGTCGAATTACAAATTCGGCGGCTGGTGCAGGCGTTGAAGCTCGACGAAACCCAGGTGGAGCAAGTCAGAGGAATACTACAGAAAGAGGATGAAGCGATTCGGGCCTTGAACGCCTATGAGGTGGTTCCGCAGTCGTTGAAAGATGAGATTCAGGCGGTTGCCAATGAGTCGAGCGAGGCTCGGGAAGCCGGGGACCCGGAGCGGTTGAAGGAGCTGCGTGAAAAGCGATTGGAACTCAATCGGAAGTCTCGAGAATTCGGAATGCCGGTTCTAGAGGAGGCCCGGGCCCTTCGGGAGGTGTCGCGCGAGCAGATCCTGACCATTCTCCGAGCTGACCAGATCGAGTCTTTCGACACGTATTGGGAAAAGAATACGCGCGGCCCGAGGTCATCCGGCCGTGCCCGCAATCCGGCCCTGTTGAAACGGCTCGTTGATCGGCTTCCCGATCTCACCGTACAACAGAAGAGCCAGGTGGACGCTTTGTTCAAGGCACACGTGAGCGGCGCAAAACCATCGGGGCTTGATCCGCGTGAACCGCGTGATTCGCGTGGGGCACGATGGCGGCTCGACAAACTCTTCGACGATGTCTACGCCGTTTTGACCGAGAGGCAGAAAAAGGTCATCCAGGAGAAGGTCGAACGCCCACGCGGTTCCAGGAAGCAGCCGGGCGTTCGGAAGCCGAAGAAGCCCGACGAGCCGCCTTCCGAAAACGAGTAGATCGCGGAATCCACTAGAGATTACTGAACGGTGCGTATTGGCGGATGATCACTTCGGCGGTCGAGATTCCGTCGAGCGCCGCCGAGATGATCCCACCGGCATATCCGGCGCCCTCGCCGATCGGATAGAGACCCGAAGCCGAGACCGATTCGCGCGTCTTCGCGTCTCTCACAATGCGGACGGGCGCGGAGGCTCGCGATTCGGGTCCGGTGACGAGGCAATCGGGCCCGGCGAATCCGGGCATTCGGCGGTCCAATCGCTGCAGGGCTTCCCTGATTGCGATGGTGATTTCTTTTGGCAGCAGTTCGCGGACATCCGCCCAGGCTCCACCGAGGGGATAGCTGGTTTCCAGGCGACCGTCGGAGGGTTTTCCCGCGAGAAAGTCGGGGGCCCGTTGGCATGGAACGCGGCTCGAGGCGTTGGTCAATTCGTATGCGATGCGTTCCCATTTTTCGACGAACGCCAATCCGGCGATGGGGTCGTGGCCGACTTCTTCGGGCCCGATGGTGAGCACGAGTCCGCCGTTGGCGAAGCGATTGGATCGTCCGGCGTTTGAGGCGCCGTTCGTTGCGATCAGGCCCGGGGATTCGTTGGTCGGCAGAATGATGCCACCGGGGCACATGCAGAAGCTATAGACGTCGCCTCGGTTGTCGGCGGCGCCCTTTGCGACGAGGTGGTACTCGGCGGGCGGCAGGCGAGGATGTCCGCACGCGTCCCCGTATTGCCAGCGGTTTACGAGTTCCTGGGGGTGTTCGACGCGCACGCCCAACTGAAACGCCTTGGCCTCGAGGGTGACGCCGCGTTGGGCGAGCATCCGAATCGTGTCTCGCGCCGAGTGGCCGATTCCGAGGAGGAGCGGTCCGGGCGTGAAGGATTCGTCGCCGACACGGATGGACTTGACGGCGCCGTCGTCGATCGTCAATTCATCGAGGCGGTGGCCGAATCGAATCTCTCCGCCGAGGGATTCGATCGTTTGGCGGATTCGGCGGCAGAGGGTGGGAATTCGGTCGCTGCCGAGGTGCGGCCGGCCGTCGATCAGGATGTCGGGCGTGGCGCCGTGGTCGACGAAGATCTGGAGGATACGGCGCACGCGAGGATCGTTGACGCGGGTGTATAGTTTTCCGTCGCTGTAGGCGCCTGCGCCGCCCTCGCCGAAGAGCAGGTTGCTCTCCGGATCGAATTCGTGTTGGCGGTAAAGGCGTTGCATCACGTCGCGATGTCGCACCTGAACGTCTCGGCCGCGCTCGAGCACCAGGGGGCGATAGCCGCGTTGGGCAAGCCAAAGGGCCGCGAACATGCCCGCCGGTCCGAATCCCACGATGACCGGACGATCGGCGAGGGCCTTGTCGCCGGGTTCG
>JAPULF010000185.1 GCA_027295245.1 Planctomycetota bacterium | reverse complement strand
ATATTCCTTCGCAATCCAATAGGTGACCTCGGGTATGCCGTCTCGCTCGAATTCGGCAACGTGCCCGACCACTTGCTCGTCAAAGAGAATGGTCCGCATGATGACGCCGTCCTCGCCCAGAATCTTCGCCCAGTGCGCCATGAAGGCATCCCGGTCGGACGGATCCTTGGAGGTAAATGCGGCCATCCGCCTGGCCTCGGGATCCAGTTGATGCTCGAAGAAAGTCGAGACGTCATCGTGGGTCGCGTCACGCAGCCGGACACCACTCGTCATCGCATGCACTCTTCAGGCCTCAATCCGGGTCTACCAATGCGTCCACCAAGCGGCCGTAGTCTACGCGCCGTTCGTCGCAGAGCAACGCTGTTTCCAGAAATCGGGCGATTCGTGCTTATCGAAAGATCCGCCGGAATCTTCAAGACACGCCTGCCCTTGAGGGGCGGAGGGTTTTTTCTTGACCGGCAGCCGTTTCGGACCACGGCTCGATTCTACTACAATCGGCGAGTCCTGACGGCGTCTGTCGGGATCGCCCTTCGCCCAAGTGATGTTGGATGCCGAGCGAGGCGCGTACAGATGGCGGGAGTCGTGGTACCGCGTGGCCTCGTCTCTGTTCAATAGGCAACCGCTGAATACAAGCAAGCACGGCCATGAAGGAAACGCGCGTCAGGCATATCGACTCTTCATGGGTCGCCCAAAACACCGTCCTTGTGGACGGGTTCCCGCGGCCGGATTGGAACGCGATCGACGACTGGATCGACCGGAACGTCAAGGACTGTCATGCCGACGAGGCATGGACGGAAGCGGGCCTGTGTTGGCTGGATGCCGTCAAGGAGCATTTAGCGGGTCAACACAAGGTCTATGCATCGGATCATTTTTATCTGCTTTGTCCTTATGAAAAACACATGGCGAACAAGCTGATCTCGTTCGCCGAAGATGCCTGGGGCAAGATTCAACGATACTTGTGGCAACTTGAATTAAACCGCCCCTGCGGCAAGGAAGTAATCCTGGCATTCGCCGATCAGGAAACCTATTACACCTACATCTCGTACTTCTACCCGGAGGGCGAGTTCGGATTCACCGGCGGGATACACATCAGCAGCGGCTACGAGCATGTGGTCCTGGCACCTGATGACTTGTGGCAGTTGGAGTTCGTGCTCACCCATGAACTGACCCACGTCGTCTTGTGCACGCTGCCCATGCCCGAGTGGCTTGAGGAGGGCCTCGCCCAAATCCTGGAAGAACTTGTCTTAAGCCGCCCGAGCTTAACCATCGACGCCGAGATAAAGCGTCGGCACGATCGGTATTGGAATCGTCATGGCCTTGACGAGTTTTGGTCGGGCAAGTCCTTCCGTCTGCCGGACGAGGGCCAGGGCCTGAGCTACGCGCTTGCGCAAATCTTGGTCCGAAACATGGCCGACGATCACGGCGACCGTTTCTTCGATTTTGTCCAGGCCGCGCGAAGAGAGGACGCTGGCGAGGCGGCCGCACGGGAGCATCTGAAGTGCAGCCTTTCCGATTGTGCGATGCAGTTTCTTGGCGAAGGCGACTGGGCACCGCGCCCCGAGGCCCTGCGAGATGCCGCCGAACGCGAAGATTCGGAGCAGCCGGACTCCGATGGACAGTAGCATCGTCTGACCGGGCCGGATGAATACCCGCGTACTTGCCGATGTCACCGGACTCAGCCGGGCGGATCGTAATCCCGTCCCTACTCGATTTTATTCGGACAGATGAACACCGGGCGATCTGAGTTTTTCTAACATCCGAACAAATCCACGGCCTCCGAGAGCCGCGGAAATCCCGCATCCCGTACGTTTACCACCGCCTCGGCCTCGGATATCCCCCATTCGATCCCCAATGCCGGGTCGCTCCACAGAATCCCCCGCTCATGCTCCGTCGAGTAGTAACCGGACATCTTGTAAAGCACCTCGGTGTTCGCCTCCTGCGTCGCGAACCCGTGTGCGAACCCCACCGGCACGAACAGTTGCTTCCGATTCTCTGGGCTAAGCTCCACGCACACGTGCCTTCCGAACGTCGGCGAGTCGCGACGAATATCCACCGCCACGTCCAGCATCCGACCGCGCAACACCCGAACGAGCTTGTCCTGGGCCGAGGGCGGAATCTGGTAATGAAGGCCGCGAATCGTGCCGGCCGCATTCGAGAGCGTGTGGTTCTCCTGCACGAATCCGCATCCGATGCCGGCCGCCTCCAGCCCCCGGACGCTCCACGTCTCAGACAGGTATCCCCTTGGATCCCCGAACTTGTCCGGGATCAGAATCTTCACGTCCGCAATGTCCGTCGAAAGAACCTGCATGACTATCGATGCCTCTCGTCGGACACCACCGGCGTAATCCAGATCACCTCGGCCGCGCTGCCCGCGGGCCCATCCTCCTCCGCCTTTTCCCGCACGAGCAGTGCATTCGCCCCCGCCACCCCGAACGGATCGCTCGAGCCCCGCCACGCATTCGGTTCGACCAACAATCCTCGCTCCGGATCCGGCCACACACGGGCCGGAACAAACGAAGGCCGCCGATCGCGAGAGCCCGTAACCGCGCGGGCCAGCGTGGCTCGCCATCGCACCGGCGGCACAACCGGAAGCCCCTGCAATCCGTCGATCACCATCCGAACGAACAACCACGCACATACAAACGCACTCACCGGATTGCCCGGCAGGCCGAACACGTGTTGCCCGGCCGGACCTCGGCCGTACGCAACGGGCTTGCCCGGTCGCATGGCCACGCCGTGCCATTTCCACGTCACCCCCAACGACTCGAACGTCTTCGGCACCAGATCCAGCGTCCCCATTGACATTCCGCCGACCGCCACAACAACCGGCTCCGCCAGGGCCGTGCGAAAATGCGCCGCCAGTGGGTCGGGCGCGTCCGGCGCGATCACCGGCGCCAAGGGTTCCGCCCCAAACTGTCGCATCAACGTCAAGAGCATCGGCCCGTTGCACTCGTGAATCTGCCCCGGTCGCTTCGGCTCCCCCGCGGGCACCAACTCGTCGCCCGTCAAGACGATCGCCACGCCCGGCCGCCGATACACCGATAGCCGCCCCGCACCCGCGGTCGCCGCCGCCGCAATCTCCGCCGGCCCAAGCCGCACGGGCGGCTCCAACACCGTATCACCGCGCTTGCGAATGCCGCCGCGCGGCTCGACGTGCTTGCCCGACGCAACGGAGCCTTCAATCCGAACCTGCTTCTCGTCCGACGAGAGGGCGGTCTTCTCGACCATGACCACCGCGTCCGGCCCCGGCGGCATGGGCGCTCCGGTGTTGATCCGCATCGCCTGCCCCGAGCTTACTTTGATTTCCGCAGGGGCGCCGGCCGCCGCCAGGCCGACGATCTCCAGTGTCGCCCCGGGCGACGCACAATCGGCCGACCGAACCGCAAACCCATCCATCATGGCCTTGTCAAATGGCGGGCAGTCCTCCTCCGCCTCCACGCACGAGGCCAGCACCCGACCGAACGCCTCCGATAGCGGAACTTCGTCGCACTCCAGCGGTACGACCGACTCCGCAATCGAAGCCCACGCATCCTCCACCGCCAGCAGCGTGTGACCGTCTCGGCCCCATGTCGGTGAAGCGCAATCGCTCATAGCTGCGCCCCTATTCCCGCCTGTTGTCGAATCCGTTCGGATGCGTTTGATGCCATTGCCATGCACTGGCTACGATATCGTGTAACTTGTCGTACTTCGGTGACCAGTCCAACTCTTTCTTGATCTTCGTGGAGTCCGCGCACAGCACCGGCACGTCGCCGGCCCGGCGACCTTCTTCGATCAACGGAATCGCGTGCCCCGTCACCGACCGGGACACGTCCACAACCTCGCGGACGGTCGCACCCTGGCCGGTCCCCGCGTTATACCAGCGGGTCTCGCCCGGCTCGACGACATCCAGTGCCCGAACGTGGGCCGACGCCAGGTCTTCCACGTGTACGTAATCCCGCACACACGTGCCGTCGCGCGTTTCGTAATCCGTCCCAAAGATGCGAACGTGTTCGCGCTGACCCAATGCGACCTTGAGCACGTTCGGAATCAGGTGCGTCTCCGGATCGTGATCCTCCCCGATCGACCCGTCGGCCGCCGCGCCCGCCGCGTTGAAGTACCGCAGCGCCACGAATCCCAATCCCCACGCGGGAGCCGAATCGGCCAACGCCCACTCCACCGCCAACTTCGCCCGGGCATACGGGCTGGCCGGCCGCCGCGGCATGTCCTCCGTGATTGGCATCCGCTCCGGCACGCCGTACACCGCGCACGTCGAACTGAAAACGAATCGCTTCACCGAGTGCCGCTGCATCGCCGCCAGCAGCCGAACCGAATTCCCCACGTTGTTGTCGTAGAATTTCAGCGGATCGACCACGGATTCACCCACCTCGATAAACGCCGCGAAGTGCATGACCGCATCGAATCGCTGCTTCTCGAACAGGTCATCCAGCAGGGATGCGTCGCTGAGATCGCCCCGCACCAGTGTCGCGTCCCGCGATACCGCCGCCGTATGCCCCGCGGAGAGATTATCGAGCACCACCACCTCCGACCCGGACGCCAACAGCGCCCGAACCGAGTGACTGCCCACGTAGCCGGCCCCGCCGGTCACCAACACTTTCATGCATCAACTCTCATCTCGACCGCGTTCCTTTTTTTTTGATACGATCGTATCGAGTCACTTTATAGGCCGGTGTGCCGGCGGTCCAGTTGAGGCACACACCGAGGATCGTAGTCGTGTCCAAGATGAACGGGCTGCACATCGTCATCGTACCGGCCTGGTGGCCGTCGCCCGAATCGCCGAACGCCGGCGTCTTCTTCGCCGATTACGCACGCGCCTTCGCCGACGCCGGCGCCAAGGTCGGCGTGATCTACCCCGACCTCGTCAGCATGCGCCACCTGACCCAAGGCACATCCATTCCCTGGATCCCGCGAATCGTCGACGAAGAATTCCACGGAGTGCCGGTCATCCGTATTCGCGGCCTGCACACCGCCGCCGGATTTCCCTCCGTTCACATGAACCGTTTTCAGCGCTGGCTACTCCGCGGCCTGGCCCATTACGAAAAGCGCTACGGACCGCCCGACGTTTTTCACGCCATGTGCGCCATCCCCGCGGGCTGGGCCTGCACCCACTTCGAAGGCGAACCCAGGACGCCCGTTGTCATCACCGAACACACCGGACCGTTTTCGTTGGTCATGACCGGCGACCGTGGCGAATCTCTCGCCCGGCAAGCGTTGGCGGCCGCCGCCGCGGTCGTCACCGTGAGCAAACACAGTCGTAGCGACATGAAGAAACACGATATCGATCGAGACATCGCCGTCTGCGGCAATCCCGTCTCTCCCGACTTCACCGCGGCGGCCTTGCCGGGCCCACGGATGGACGGTCCGCCGCGCGCCCTCTTTGTCGGCCGGCTGGTCAAGGAAAAGGGCGTCGGCGAAGTCATGGACGCCGCGCAGATGCTCGAATCCCAATCATCCGTGTCTACCGTCGACTGGCACTTCGCCGGCGACGGCCCCATGGCCCCGGACCTGCGCAAGCACTTCGCAAGAAACGTGCCGGGCGCGAAACTGCACATGCACGGTCACTGCGAACGATCGGCCGTCGTCAAACTCATGGCCGAATCCGACTTCATGGTCCTCCCGACCCACGGCGAGACCTTCGGAATGACCGTCGCGGAGGCCCTTTCAATGGGCCTGCCCGTGATAACGACCCGCGGAACCGCATGTGCCGAATTCGTCGACCGAAACAACGGTATGCTCGCACAGCCGCAAAGCCCGGCCGCCCTGGCAATCGCCCTCCAAAAGGTAATCACGACCCCGAACGCATACGACCGCCCAGCCATCGCCGCACGCGCACGCCGCCGCTTTGCGGCATCCACCGTCGCGGACTGGTACGCCGTCCTCTTTCACCGGATCAAAAAAATCCGAATCGAGTAGAATCCCCCGCCATGTGTGGCATCACCGGACTGATCCTGGAAGAGCACCACGACCGCGCCGCCGGTTGGCTCACCGACATGACCCAGCTTCTGTACCACCGCGGTCCCGATGACGGCGGAGCGGTCGTGTTCGGCCACAACGGCACCCCGGCGGTCGCCCGAACGTTCGGACCCCCCGGCGATCCCGTCGATTGGGGACATGTTCGTTTCGAACTCGGACTGGGCGCCCGGCGACTCGCCGTGCTCGACCTGTCGCCCGCAGGCCGCCAACCCATGCCGGCCCCCGACAAGCACGCCTGGATCGTCTTCAACGGCGAGATCTACAACCACAACGCCCTTCGCGACGAACTCACCGGCCGCGGAATGACCTTCCAAGGTGGTAGTGACACCGAAGTCTTCCTCGCCGCGTACCGCGTCTGGGGCACGGACTGCTTCGCCCGACTCGAGGGAATGTGGGCCGCCGCGATCGTCGATTGGGCGGCGGGCCGCGTCGTCCTCTCCCGAGACCGGTTCGGCATCAAGCCGCTCTGCGTGACCCGCTTCGATGCCGGCATCGCCTTCGCATCCGAGATCAAGTCGCTCCTACTGCTGCCCGGCGCCAGACGCGGCGTCAACGAGGCCCGCCTCCGCGATTTCCTTTCCGAAGGGCTGTCCGATCACACCGACGACACCCTCTTCGAGGGAATCTGGTCGATACCCGCCGGCTGCTGGGTCGCCATCGACCTCCGAACACGCACGGCCATGCACTCGGCCGGCGAAGCCAAGCGCATCTGGCATCCCGCCCACGAATGGAACTCCGACGCGGCCACCCCCGATCGCGTACGCGACGCCGTCCGTCAAGCCGTCGCCTGTCACCTCGGCAGCGACGTTCCGGTCGGCTCCTGCCTGTCGGGCGGACTCGACAGCTCGGCCATCGTCTCGTTCGTACGCCAACTCGCCGACGAGTCGGGCGACAAGGCTCCCAACTGGTCCCAACACACCTTCACCGCATCGCTTCCCGATTCACCGTTGGACGAAACCGAATACGCCCAGGCGGTCCTGAATGCATTCCCGAACCTGATCGGCCATTTCGTGGAGCCGACCGCCGATCGCCTGCTGGACGACCTGGAATCCCTGATGTGGCATCAGGAACAGCCCTTCTCCACCCCGTCTATTTTCATGCAGTGGGAGGTCATGCGATCCGCCAGCCAGCAAGGCGTGACGGTTCTGCTGGACGGCCAGGGCGGCGACGAAATCTTCTGCGGCTACCAGGGCCACTGGCCGCCCTACCTGGCGCACTTGCTCAGCCGTGCAAGACTACCCGCGTTCGTACGCGAATTCCGGGCCGCATCCACCCACTGGTTCCGCCGCGTCCCGTTAGCCGCCAGGGTGGCCGCCCAACTCCTGCCCGACAAGCTGCGCGTCCGCCTGCGTCGCGCCGTCAACTCCCAACGTCAAGGCTGGCTCGCCGCCGACCTCTTCGACGTTCGGGAGGAGCCGGGCCTCTTCCCCGCCCTGCGTCTCGCCCCGCCCGACTTACGCGCCGGCACCTGGCGCGATCCCGCGTTCGCCCGCTTCCTGTCTCGGACCTTGCTGTCAAACAGCCTTCCCAGCCTGCTCCGTTTCGAAGACCGCAGCTCCATGGCCTTTTCCATCGAGGCCCGCGTCCCCTTCCTGGACCGCCCGCTCGTCGAGCTGGCCATGGGCCTGCCGCCCGCGCAGAAGTTGAAGAGCGGCCGCATGAAAGTGATCCTACGCCGCGCCATGCAGGGCGTGGTACCCGACGCGGTGGTCGAGCGCACCGACAAGATCGGCTTTTCCGCCCCCACCGCCGAATGGATGCGCGGCCCCTTGCGTCCCTGGTGGCGCGACCTCATCTCCTCGCAAAAATTCCGAGAGCGAGGTTGCTTCAACCCCTCCGGCGCCGAGAAACTCGCCGCCGCCGTAGAAAAAGGCAACGACGCCCGCGCCGAAGACCTGTGGCGCGTCGCCATCGTGGAACAATGGGCCCGCCAGTTTCTCGACACCCCGACATCAACCACCTAGCCGTAGGCTGGGCGGAGCCTGCGAAGCCCAGCTCGGTTCGAGCGGTTTTCCGGTAAGTGCATTCAATCGGGAAG
>JAPULF010000184.1 GCA_027295245.1 Planctomycetota bacterium | reverse complement strand
CATGCTCCTGTTCAGGCCCGAACGCGCATTGAGGTGCTATCGGGCTACCGGCTGCCGCGAAGCCGACATTGTAACAAGAATTTCCCCCGGGTCTTCGTGGACTCCGGCCTGCGCCCCGAACCCGGCCGTGCTTCGCACTCTTCGGGAGTCTCTTGCGTCCGAAGGGTGTCACGATCGGCCTAGCCTTGCGTTTTGATTGACCGGTGAGACAATGCCGGGTCAGTGTCGTCGGATGCGGGAAACGTTCGGGCGACGATCGTAAGGATTATTCGTATCGTGAGGACCCAGGACATGACCGGAAAAACAATTGTCGGATTTCTTGCGTGTATCGCCGTGGCGTCGATGATTCCCGTCGCGCGCAGCGCCGGCCAGTCCGACAACGGCTCTCCGTCGGCAGGCTCGAAGTATGGTAGCCGGGCCGCCGTCCTCGACATCGTGCGGATCTTCGAAGAATGCGTCCGCATCAAGGATCTGAATGAAGAGATGCGCAAGAACATGGAGGACTTTCGCACCGAGGTGAATCAGCGTCGGGAGGCCATCGCGGACCAGAAGTTGCGGCTGGGGGCCTACCGGGTCGGCACGGAGGAATACGAAAAGCAGCGCCGCGAGCTGCTTCGAATGAACATCGAACTCAGAAACTGGGCCGAGATAACCGAGTCGGACCTTGAAAGGCAGCGTTTCGATTGGACTCGCATCATCTACGAGCAGGCGGCCGGCGCCTCCGAACGAATCGCCCGAGACCGCGGCTACGATCTGGTGATGCTGCGAACCGCGTTCAAGCCGGACGAGATAGCCGAACAAAGCGTGCAAGGATTGCGATTGGCTATTCAACAACGCAACGTCGTGTTTCACGCGCCCGGAATCGACATCACCGATGCGGTCCTCGAGCGCATGGACTCGGAGTACAAGACCGCCGGCCGTCCCAATCGTCCGACCGCCAACCCCCCGACCGTCCCGTGAGATTGCATCGTGTCCACTAGTGCCCAACCGCCGGCGTTGACCATTCGCGAACTTGCCGCGGCGTGTCAGGGCCGGATGATCGACGAGGCCGCGGTCGCCGATGTGGTGGTGCGCCGGGTGGACGCCATCGACGCCGCCACGGCGGACGCCATCACCTGGATCGCGGATGATCGCTACGCCCGGCGTTTGGCGACTTCAAGGGCGGCGGCCGTGATCGGCCGGTCGTCGCATCTCGGTTCGGATCCGCGCGGCATCGTCGTGGACGACCCCGAAGCGGCGATCTGCGACGTTCTCGAACGGTTCCGAATGCCGCGGTATGTTCCGGAACCCGGCGTCCATCCGTCGGCCGTCGTGTCTGAGGGGGTCGATCTGGGGGTCGGCGTTCGAATCGGGGCCTGTTCGGTGATCAAGCCTGGCGCCGAGATCGGCGATAACACTATTATCCATGACGGCGTGAGCATCGGGGCGGATGCGTGCGTCGGACGGGATTGCGAGCTTCATCCGCGCTGCGTGGTCGGGGATCGCTGCGAAATCGGGGATCGGGTCACGCTTCACGCCGGGGCGGTCATCGGCACGGACGGCTTCGGGTACATTTTTCGAGAAGGACGTCATCGGAAGATACCCCAAATCGGAACCGTAATCATCGAAGACGACGTAGAAATCGGAGCGAACAGTTGTATCGACCGCGCAAAATTCGGGGCGACCGTTGTGGGGCGCGGATCAAAGATTGATAACCTGGTACAGGTCGCCCATAATGTCCAGATTGGACCGCTGTGCGTCATTGTCGCACAGGCCGGGCTCGCCGGAAGTTCGCACCTCGACGCCGGCGTGGTTATGGCTGGCCAGACCGGTGTGACCCAAGGCGTTCGCATTGGCAAGGGCGTGCGGATGGCGACCAGCAGCATTGCCTGGTCGGACGTGCCGGCCGGCGCGACTGTTTCCGGATTGCCGGCACGCGACCACCGAACGGAGTTGCGGGAGCGGGCGCAAGTGCGGCGTCTGCCGAAACTAATGGACCGGGTGGCCGCGCTGGCAGAGCGAGTGTCAAGGCTTGAAGCCGCAGCAAACCATCGAGGCGCCGATTGAACTCCGCGGCCGGGGGCTCTTCACCGGCGAAGAGGTCACGGTGCGCCTCAAGCCGGCCGAATCCGACTCCGGTGTCGTCTTCGTTTGTGCCCGCGGATCGGCCCCGCCCACCCGGATCAAGGCCCACGTCTCCAATGTGACCAAACGGGCTCGACGATCGTCCCTGCGAAACGGAACCCTGGCGATCGAAACCGTGGAGCACTGCCTCGCCGCCCTCCACGGACTGGGCATCGACAACATCGACATAGAAATCGACGGGAGCGAACTGCCCGGCGGCGACGGCAGCTCCGGCATTTTCGTCGATGCCATCCGAAGCGCTGGAATCCGTGAACTGCCGGAGCCGGCCCGGCCGATCGTCGTGCGCGACACGATTCGAGTCACCGAAGGCGATGCGGAACTCATCGCCGTCCCGAGCGAAACGGATGACCTGAACATCCTTTACGACCTCGACTACGGACCGGACGGACCCCTGCCTCGACAGATATACGGAATTTGTCTTTCATCGGATTGTTTCTGCGAGGAAATCGCACCGGCCCGGACGTTCTTGTTCGAGGAGGAGGCCCACCAATTCCGGGAGGCCGGATTCGGCGCCCACCTGACCCACAAGGACATCGTGATCATCGGGCCCGATGGCGTCATCGAAAACGAATTCCGATTTCCCAACGAGTGCGTCCGTCACAAGATTCTCGACCTGATCGGCGATCTCTACCTGGCCGGTCGACCGGTCTACGGCAAAATCATCGCCCGTAAAAGCGGCCATGCGCTGAACCACGAACTGGTCCGTCGGCTGGTCGAAGCCGGCGAGCGCCGGGAGCAGCAATCGCGGCTTGTCGGGAAACCGGAATTCGACGCCCGGCAGCTTCGTTCGGTTCTCCCGCACCGATATCCTTTCCTGTTGGTGGACCGGGTTCTCGAATTAGAAGCGGGCCGCCGGGCGGTCGGGGTCAAAAATGTCTCCATCAACGAGCCGTATTTTCAGGGACACTACCCGTCCCAGCCGATTATGCCGGGCGTGTTGATTATCGAGGCGATGGCCCAGTTGGCCGGCATATTGTTGTCACAGAAGCTCGAACATACCGGCAAGGTGGCCGTGCTGCTGTCGATGGATAATGTAAAATTCCGGCGGCCCGTTGTGCCGGGCGACCAGTTGGTTTTGGAAGTAGAAGCGCTTAGAGTCAGGGCCAGAACGGGACATGTACGGTGCAAAGCCAGGGTAGGCGATGCAATCGTGGCCCAGGCGGAAATAAAATTCATGATGGTCGATGCCGAACCTGTGTAGGAGACATCTCGAGAGCCGTCGTGGCACCGGTTTCCAGCCGGTGGAATAGTCCTCTCGAGATAGTTCCGTAACGGCCTCGCCCATTCGGGCTGACGAACGGGATCATCACGATGCCGAATATCGCACGGGGTGCAACTGTCGATCCGCGAGCGGAGCTTGCCGACGACGTCGAAATAGGGCCGGGATGCTACGTCGGGCCGATGGTGAAGATCGGGCCGGGTTGCCGCTTGATCGCCAACGTCACGATTTTGGGCCACACCGAAATCGGGAGCGCCAACCTTTTCTATCCATCGGCCGTCCTCGGGGCCGCCCCGCAAGACCTGAAATACCGCGGCGGCAACACCCGCTTGGTCATCGGCGATGACAACATCTTCCGCGAAAACGTAACCGCCCACACCGGCACCGAATTGGGCGGAGGCGTCACGAAAGTCGGCAACCACAACCAGTTTCAGGTCGGGGCCCATCTGGCCCACGACGTCAAGGTTGGCGACAATTGTCTCCTATCGAATTCGGTCCAAATCGCCGGCCACGTCCAGATCGAGGACCACGTGAATATCAGCGGCCTGGTCGGCGTCCAGCAGTTCGTGACCGTCGGCCAGTATTGCTTCGTCACCGGGGCCTCGCGCTGCACCACGGACACCCCGCCTTATCTGATTTTCGGCGGATACGGCGGGGCGGTCATGGGCGTCAACGTCAAGGGCCTGGGTCGTTGGGGTTTCGACGAGCCCTCGATCCAACAACTGCGCGATCTCTGCCGGAACCTCTTTCCGCGCAGAGAACAACCCATGAACGACTTCAGCGTTCGCGGCCTGTACCATTCCGTATTCGCCGGCAAGCGCGACAAGAACGGCAAGTCCTCTCTGATTCGTCGCCTGAGCGAGGCGGAATCAAACGGCCCGCTGAGCGAGCACTGCCAGTACCTGATCAACTTCCTGAAACGCTCCATCCACAGCGGCATTCACGGACGGTACCTCGAATCGCTGCGGCGCGACAGCAACGGCATGCCGCCGGGGTTCTACCAGGGAGGCGGCCGCTCGTGACCGCCGATGCAATCTGCGTGGCCGTGGTCGGCGTCGGCCACATGGGCCGGCACCACGCCCGAATCTATTCCGAAATCCCGCAATCGAATCTCGTCGCGGTGGTCGACACCGACCGAGATCGCGCCGGCGAAATCGCCGAGAAATTCGGGGCCGCCGCCTACACCAATCTGGACGAAATCCCCGACAGCGTTCGGGCCGCCACCGTGGCCGTGCCGACCGAGCACCACCTCGCAGTCGCATCCGAGCTCCTGGCCCGCGGAATCGCCGTGCTGGTCGAGAAGCCCCTGGCCGCCAACGTCCCCGACGCGGAAAAACTGCTGGCCTGTGCCCGCGAGCACGGCAGCACGTTGTCGGTGGGACACACCGAGCGGTTCAACCCCGTCGTTCGAGCCATGCAACGACTCGAGATCGAGCCTCGCTACATCGAATCCACCCGCATCAGCCCGTTCAGCTTCCGGTCGGCCGACATCGGCGTCGTGTCCGACATGATGATCCACGACATAGACATCGTCCTGCAATTGGTCGGCTCGCCCGTCGCCCGGGTGGACGCCGTAGGCGTCAGCGTCCTGGGCCCCCACGAAGACGTCGCCAGCGCCCGCGTCCACTTCGAAAACGGGGCCGTCGCCAACCTCACCGCCTCGCGCCTGGCCCTCAAGACCGACCGCCGCCTACGGGTATTCTGCGATTCCGCCTATCTCTCACTCGACTACCACAGAAAGACGGGAGTTGCCATCAAGAAGGACGCCAACCTCGACGTCCTGTCCCTCGCCAAGGAGGGCAAGTACGAGGATATTTCACAGTTGGCCGGCGGCGATTTCAGCAAGCTGGTCAAGGTCGAGCCCCTCCAGGTCGACGACATCGAACCGCTCCGCGCCGAACTGGAGGCATTCATCGAAAGCGTTCGCGCCGGCCTCCCGCCGGCCGTCAGCGCCGAAGACGGGATCGCGGCCATGCGGCTGGCCGCGGACATTGTTGCCTCGTTGCAGTCTCATCGGTGGACCGGGTGAGCCGCGGTCGGAAACGGTTACGGGCGCCGGCTGCTCCTATTCGGTCGCGGTTCCGTTGACAAACACGCTACGTTTTCCATGCCGGCCACACTCGATCAAATCCTCCAGACCCTCGCCCGCGACGGGCTGCTCATGCAGGCGGACGTCCGACTGCCGAGCCTGGTCACGCTGGTCGCCGGTGAACCGGTGCGCGGTTCGTGGTGGGGCCATCCGATGGGTGACACGATTCACGTGCTGGGCAAGGCGATTCGTTCGCACAAGGACGTCATCGTCGCGTACCTCATCGCCGGCAAGATTACGTTTTTTCACCGCAAACTCTGGCCCGCCCTGTTCGGCGTGGCCGCCTGCGGCGAGCCGTGGCAACGCCAGGGCCTTTCGAGATCCGCCCGCGCCCTGTTGAAGCGGGTCGAACAGTCGACACGCATCCGGGCCGATCACCCGATGGTTCGGGGACGGTTCGCGGCCGTTGAATTGCGGGCGACGATTCGCGAACTCGAGGCCCGGCTGCTGGTCCATTCGACGGACACCCATACCGAGACCGGCACCCACGCGAAGACGCTGCAAACCTGGCAAAGCTGCCGCGCGGAAAAGCGTTTTCGGGGCCCCGCCCTCCCGGTCGAGAAGGCTCGCGAGAAACTCGACGGGCTGCTCGAATCGTGGTCCAAGACGTATGGGGTTCGGCCGAAGGTGCCGTGGGGCCGCGGGTCGTCGTGAACGTGCCGGCTTTGCCGGGTGCCACTGGTCCCGATGTACATCGGGATCCGCAGGGTGCCCCGTCCCGCTCTGCGGGCGGGGGACGGATTGTGCTGGAGTATGATCTGCACCATGCCGAGCCGTCTTCGACGACATGACGAGCCCAATCAAATCCACTTCATTCATTTCACCTGCTTCCGGTGGCTGCGGTTCTTTCGGCACGACGCGGTCAAGCAGACTTTTATCAATGCGCTGTTCCGCGCCGGTGACAGATTTCAAGTGCGGTGGGTCGGATACGTGATCATGCCGGAACAGGCGGTCGTCGGCGTGCGTCCAATCGTCGGGAAACCTCTTCCTGGCCAGATCGAGTAGTCGTTCCACTAAGTTTCCCATCTGCCCTGACCGGACCCGCAATCCTTCCGAATCGATAGGCAGATTCCAATACGCGCCCAGGTGCCCCCTCCAAGACTCGTCACCCACCGCCAGTCGGAAGAACACGCGGAACACGGAGCAACTCTGTTGGGTGATACAAGAAGGAAGGCCCCGTCCATTTTCGCGCGGCCGAAACCCGCGTGCCATGAAACGGGCCGAAACGCGACTTGCGCGATGTTCCGCTTTTTTTCGCGCCAACCGGCCGCAAGCCGACGTTTTTTCACTCGATTCGTGAAACAACGTGGTAGGAGGGGTCATCGACCCGCCTTGAAAACGAGAGGCCAATTCAATGCCGCCAATCGTCATAACACGAATTCGGATTCTCGTTCCGGCCACGATGTACTCCGAGCTGCGGCCTGCGGCCCGCGTCCCGGTTGCCACCGGCTCGCCCGCGGTTGAGATGATTGCAGGGCCGCAAGAGCCGCAAGAAGTTGCGCCCCAAACCCCTTTT
>JAPULF010000183.1 GCA_027295245.1 Planctomycetota bacterium | reverse complement strand
ACAAGCAGCAAGAGCGAAAGAAACGTGATTCCGAGCGTAACGGCCGCCATCAATCGAAGGTACTTCCAACTGCATGATTGAATCGACGCGAAGGTCACCGCCAGAAAACAGCCCGCTGCATATTGCGCCAAGAAAGCCTGTGCCATGGCGCTAAGAGAACACCGAAATCGCCGGTTGTCAAAGCGCTAAGGATCGGCCGAGATAGATCGTGTGATTCTCCGAAACCGGCAGAAGATTTGCGCGGTCAAGGAACGGTTCGCCCCGATCGCCGACGCGACCTGACCTCACTCCTTGCCCTTGAGCCAACCGGATCGTCGGCCCATTCGGCGTCGTAGGTAGTCACGCGCCAGTTGGACGGCCACGTCACGCTGAAGCTGGCGCATGTCTTCAGTGGCCCGCCGATACGCCCAACGCACACCGTACCAGGATACAGCGATCGCCGCCGACTCACACGCCACGAAACCCGGTTTCGTGAGCCAGGCCACCGACACAAACAGCCAAAGAACGGCAACGGTCGGCCCGAAGAACAGTCCGGATGCTACGAGCCCGTACACGTGGTAATTCCACAGCGCCATCCAGCAACCCGGCTTTCCGATACACGACTTCTGAAAGTACACCGCTGAAAGACTCCATCCAACGACGGCCATAATGGAAACAACAACGAAGCAGGCATGCGCAGAACCTGGCTGGCTCGAAATCCCGACACCGATCGCCGAGACAACAACCCCCATGATCGAAAGCACACACAACATACAAAACGCAGGCCCCGTCTCCATCTGCCGGAACTGCCGCAGAATCTCGGATGCGGGCACAACCAGGTCGCCGATTGGATTGAGGTTTCCGCACTCGGGGCAGCGACGTGGGTCACCGGACAAACCGCGCAGGTTGTAGCCGCAGTGAAGGCAGAAGAGATCACTATTATCCTGTTCTGCTCCTGACGGGTTCGGAGATATGCCCGACACGTCTCACCCCAGGACGGATTCGTAACGCTCGTAATCGAGGGCTCCCAACCCGCGGCACTGAAGAGACTCTATCCGATCCCTCTCTGGCACACGGCGATTTCCACCCGCCGCTCAACTCGAAGGATGGATTTCACGCCCCGCAAGTCGGCTACTGGGTATCAGTTTGAGCCCGTCGATAATTCGGAGTAAAAAAGGCGTGCGGCACCCTGTTAGGTATTGGCGCGGTCAAAGGGTGCCGCAGCGAGTGGAAGCACTTGTGAGAGTTCGAAGGCAGCGCGTTTGAGACTCTCAAAGTCGCACGACTTCAAACACTCGGTTTTTTGTTGCGAGGTTCCTGATCAATCATAGGCACGTCGATCCGGCGGTCGGCATGGCCCGTCGCCCCTTCCCAAGACCAGGAACGGCGGAGGTCTAAGAACCTCCTTGGTCATCAACATTATACTATCTATTAGCTTACGTGTCAACTATTCGTCGACCCGGTATGAATGAATCCATCAAAAGAGCATGAGCTGCCTGCCCCAACCAGGCCCGTTCTTGACCGATCGACGCCTTACAGCACTCCGCCGCCGGTCCGGGCGGCGGGCGGCGGCCACGAAACCGTCAAGATCCTGAAAGTCCCACTCCTGCCGATCGACCGGCCGACCGCGCCGATCCGTTACGACCGCCCCATAGCGTTCAACAAGCCGACGCACCGCGAATCGGTCGCATCGCGATTCCTTCTGCCGCACGTTCCGCCGTGCGAGCCGGACCAGCCAGTGATAGACCTCGTGCAGAAAAACGAAGAGCACTAATTCATACGGGCTGCCGACCTCGATCCCATACGATTCTCGCCACCAACACGTGGTATTGGAGCGGGCCCGTGCGATGCAAGTCTCGATGCGAAACGGATACCGGTTCTTGGGTCCGAGGTTTACATAAATCCGACCGTCGCGATAGAAACACGTACCTGAGTATTCCGCTCCGCGGCTGTATCGCACAAAAACGCGAAGGCGATCGTGGGGCCATCTCTCCAACGCGTTCAGGAACATCCGCTCGAGGCGATCACCGTCTAATTGAGTGCTGTTGCGAAAGTCCATTCTGGCGCCGCTGTTCCAACTCTTACCCTATCCCGGAACGCACCAGATCCTGCATCCGGATAATGCCGACAGGTTTCGCGCCATCTTCGGATACAACTAGCACGGTGATCTGATTCTCCCGCATGATCCGCAGACACTCGACTGCGAGTTTATTGGGCGAGACCGAAGAACACTTGACGATCGGTTCGTTCGTGTCGCGACGGCTTTGCTGCCAAGCCTCGTGGGCGGTCAGCTTTGCCGGGTTTGCGCACCTCATGAAAAGCCGGCGGAGATCGCCGTCCGTAATGACACCGATCAGCCCACCGCCCTCGTTCACAACGCACGTCATTCCAAGGTGCTTACTCGTTATTTCGAGAAGCAGTTCCGGGAATCCGGCAAACGACGGGACTGTCGGCAAGTCACCGGCGCCGTGCATGGTGTCGCACGCCCGAAGCAACAGGCGCCGGCCCAGCCTCCCGTCGGGATGAAACCGTGCGAACTGCGCCTCGGTGAGCCCCCGGGCGTCCAGCAACGCCATAGCCAGCGCGTCACACATCGCCAGCATCATCACTGTGCTGGTGGTCGGTGCCAGGGCCAACGGACCCGCTTCCGGCCTGGCCGGGATGGCCAGAACGATGTCGGACAGTTCAACTAGCGGCGACTCCCCCGACTCACAGATCGAGATCACGCTGCCGCCAACGCGCCGAAAGTGCCCGATAAACCGTACCAGTTCCTCTGTGTGGCCGCTCTTCGAAAGAGCAAGGAGCACGGACCCCTCGCCGACCACACCCAGATCTCCATGTACGCCCTCCACCGGATGAAGGAACAACGCGGGCGTGCCGGTGCTCGAGAACGTGCCCGCCGCCTTTCGAGAAATGAGGCCGCTCTTGCCGATGCCCGTGACGATGACTTGGTCGCGACTCTCGAGAATCAGGGAAACCGCCCGACCGAATTCATCGCCGATCGAGTCCGCCAAGGCCGCTAGTGCGGCGGATTCTTCGCGTATCAGATCGCGTCCAATTCGAAGGGGATCACTCACGACGAGACCTCGCTGACGGCATGCATTTCTCTCGAAACATAAGCGTTTTCCGGATCGATCCTCTGGCCGGCCGCGCTGCCGATGAAACAAAGTCGGTTTCGGGACGCAAGGAGAGCGGCACGATCCAAAACAATCGTTGCATCATACGGAATCGACGGCCCGAAGGAAATCAGCCGTTGATGCCCGAAGACTAGGTCCGGCGAGAATCGTCGGCGTCGTCATCGGGCCGTTCTCGTTCCGGGTCGTCGTCCAAATCGCCGCCAAGCTCCAGATTCGGATCGAGCTTGATATCGTCCCCGAAATCGAGATCTTCAAGCGCGGTACTGTCTTCCTCGGCGGGCATGACAAACGGACCGCTATCTTCGATGTCTTCACCCAGTCCCAGGCTTTCGTCAATGCGCACGTCCCCCAGGTCATCGTCTTCTTCCGCCCAATCAAGGCCCTCGGTCGGCAAGGGTGACGCATCCGCAGACAGAGTGTCGGGGCCAGGCTCCGGCTCGTAATCGCGCCCCGAAGCAAGGCCGTCTTCGGGCGGAGGGCCTCGGGGAACGTCCGGTGGGGGAACCTGTGTCTTGACGGTCGCGGTCGCCGCACCTTGACTCTCGATTTGGGCCGGCGGAACAGGTTCGCCTTCTACGGGTTCTTGATACTCGTAGAATTCCCGATAGTGCTTTCGGAAATATCCGCCCGCGCGGGTTTCGACCATATTCAGCACAATACCGAAAATGCGCGTATTGATGGCATCCAGCTGGGACTGCGCCCTCTGGAGTGCTCCTCGTGAAGTCACGCGATACTGGCAAACCATCAGGACGCCGTCCATCGCCCCGGCCAGCACCGCGGCGTCACTCACGAGCAAGACCGGAGGCCCGTCGAATATGATCTGGTCGTACCGGGATCGTGCATCCACAACCAAG
>JAPULF010000182.1 GCA_027295245.1 Planctomycetota bacterium | reverse complement strand
GACGATCGAGTTTCGGGACATTACGGCCACCTTCAGCGTCACGATCAGCCGGCCTTGAATCCCCGGCGATCCGGCACCTATGTTCTTCCAGGGTTCCGATTTGCGCCTGAAGATCACCTAACGGGTTCATCGAACCCATCGCGATAGGTGGAGAGCAGGGTGAGTTACAAAATCCTCGTCATCGACCACGATCCGGACAGTTTCGAAGAGATGATGCGCCCGCTGATCAACGCGGGCTACGAGGTCGTCGTGGCCACGGACGCCGATCAGGGGCTGGACGCTTTTGACCGCATGCAGCCCGATCTGACGATGATCGAAGCGTTCCTCCCGCAGCGCACCGGTCCCCAGCTCTGTCGGCAGTTGAGGCAGACTGAATCGGGGCGGTCCGCGCCGATCGTCCTGATCCACGACATCGATCGCGGCGAGGACGCGCGGAAGTCGCTCGACGGCTGCGACTGCGACCAGATCATCGACCGCCCGGTTAGCGACCAGCAGTTGCTCGATCTGTGCAAGCGCCTGCTTCCCATGGAGAAAGTCGCGAGAGCGTCCGGCCCCGACACCTTCCTGAACACCGAACAGCTCGATGACGCCCTCGACCGACTCAACCTGATCATCGACGGCGAGGCCGACAAGTTGGTCCAGGAGACGGCACTCGGTACCGCCGGGGTAGCAAGTGCCTCTCCGCAGGCTCCGGTGGTCACGAAGGCGAGCCCGCCCCCGTCGGCGACGCCGCCGCCCGCTGCGGGCCTGCCCGAGAGCATGGCATCCGACGAGCTGGGCGATGACATCTCTGCTCATATAGACACGCTGTTCGGGGGTGGGCCGACGTCGGCCGCCGCATCCGACGTGGAAGAGGCGGCCCCCGCGGCCGGATCGCTGGCCGGAGATCAGCCGGTGTCGTCCGAAGCCGCGGCACAGAGCCTGGTGATGGACGACGTCCCGCGGGATGCGGAGGCCCCGCCGGAGCCACGCGTGGAAACGAAACCGGCACCCGCGTCGGCCGCATCGCGCCCGGCCCCGTCGCGGGTGGCGCAACCGCAGACGGAAGCGATCGTGCCCCCTCGGATCAGCAAGACGGCACCGGCCACTGCGAAGTTCGCCGTCCCGCGCGCTGACTCCGCCGGTCGATCGAAGCTCTGGTTCGTCGCCGCGTCGATCGCGGTCGTGATCCTCGGGGGCGCCTTTGCCCTCTTCTTCATGCGCGGGTCATCACCGGATCCGATGGTTGCGATTCCGAACACGCCGGCGCTTGACGGCTCCGGAAGCGAGACGATCGCCTCCGCCGGCCTGGCCGCCCGGGAGGCCGCACCCTCCCTGCCGGTGCCGTTGCCGCAACAGGCCGACGCGACCGTTCCGAAGAACTCACTCGTCGACACCGGCGAATCGCCGCCGGCCGGTTCGGCCGAGCCGAAGCTGGATCAGCCGCCACGAACCCAAACAAGTCCGAAGCCGCAAACGGCTCCGGCCAAGGCGGCCAAGCCCGATCCACCGAAGCCCGCACCGGTGAAGGTGGCCGCCGCGCAAACGACACGCCGATCCGAGCCGCAGCCCAGAACCCCGGCCCCGAAACCGGCCGAGGCGGCCGTGCAGGCCGCGGCCGAGCCCGTGACCGAATCGGCCACGACAACTCGCGCCGTGAATTCCGTGGCAGGAAACGCCGAGAAAACGACGTCACCGCCGACCCCGTCCCCCGAACGAGTCGAGCCGGTCACCGAAACCGTGCGGCTAACTCCCCGCTCGGAACCCACGCCCCAGCCGGCGGTCACCCCTCCCCATCTCCAGCCGACGGCTCCGCTCTCGACGGCCGACACCACGTTCCGTCCGCCGGTCGTTGTCTCGCGTGTCGAGCCGGTGTACTCGCGCAAGGCGCAAAAGAAAAATGAAAAGGGAACGATCGTGATCAACGTGTTGGTCAGCGTCACCGGCAACATCGCCAGCGTGGTCATCGACAAGGGTATCCCCGGCTCCGAGATCGAGGCCGCGGCGATGAACGCCGTCCTGCGCTGGAAGTTCGAGCCGGCCACGGAAGGCGGGAAGCCGGTGAAAGCCTGGACGAAGGCACAGTTCGTCTTCGACTAGCAAGGGCGTAGTATCCAAATACTCGGCCGAACCTGAATCCGGGCAATTCTAACCCGACGACCGTCACGCCGATAGCTGTAGAGCACTCCTCATACTCGCAGTGTTCTCTTGCTGGATCGTCCCAAAGTCACGCGGCTGCTCGTAAGGAATTCGACGATGGAGTTTCGGCACATTACGGCGTTGCGAGGCCCAAGGAAACGCGTCATCGCCAGTGACTACCTCATCTCATCGCTCGCGGCGTCCGCGAAAGCGCCAAATCTTCCACGAGTTTCCGTGGTTGACTCGGTGGCACACTACAGCGACTTGCCAAATAATCTTCAACCACCTGCGTACCGTCAACATAGCCACCTAAGAGCAGTGCGCGAATGTTATCGATCGAGAAGGTCAGCGAAACGCCGGGCTTGAACATATCAGCAGCGCCACCTCGGTATGGTGAAATGATCACCTTCTTCGCCGGGCCGATCTGCATGTCGGGCGGATCAATTGATTGCTCGTACCAATTCAATAGCGAGACGGCATATGGGTGGGTGATGAAATTCTTGGCAGCCGATACGAGGGGGGATTTGCGGCCCGTGCGGGCGACGTCGCCCTTTATTGGCGAGAGCGGGATGACCCAGATTTCATCTAGTTCATAATCGAGCAGGGGATTAAGCGGCACCTTGATGTTGTAGCCACCGTCGTAATAGTTGCGCCCCTGGATTTCTACGGGTGCGCTGCCAATGTGGAGGATGGCGGTCGACGCCTTCATGAACAATTCACGCTCGCCCTGCGAAAGTTTCTCATCCCGCGAAGACATAACCACGGGTTCGTTGGTTTCGTAGTCGGCCAGGGTCACCAGGATTTCAGAACGTTCATCTCCCCAGGGATAACGATGCCGATAGACATCGGCGATCGCTTCTAACGTCTTGTGAAATTGAAAGGGATTACTGCCTTGTAATAGGCGCGACATGTCGAAGGGCTTGAAACCACCCGCGTTCTTGAGCCAATGCTGATCAAGCTCTTTAAGAACGCCGTCCATATTCCAGGCCATGGCGTTGATGGTGCCAATCGAGGTGGCCGAAATCACATCGAACTGCAAATCAGCTTCATGCAGCGCCATCA
>JAPULF010000181.1 GCA_027295245.1 Planctomycetota bacterium | reverse complement strand
GTGGTGTCCACGGGGTCGTAGTAACCGGGAGGCGGATCGGCCCACCCGATTTGGGCCCCGCATGCAATTATAGACAGGATGACGAGGGCACTAAGCCCGCCCGACGATCGATCATTTCGGCTAATCGAGATACTAATTGACATGGTGTGACTCCGATGACCCCTCGGTTGCCTAGGATTTTCCTACCTTTTCAGGGGCGACAGTTCAATCGCTGAATGAGCATTTGGCAAGGCCTACCGCCGAAACTAATCCAGTGAATTACAGCCTCGGCATGAAGCCTCGGCCGGGCGACTTACGTAACACTCTGCGCCAAAGGAAATTACAGACATTTCAACTCCGTTCTCAGAGCGAAATGCGCGGGCCGGGCGGTTCCGGAGGCATCTCGAATGCCGAAAAAAATCGATCACAAACTAAGGGTGGTCCCCGTCGAGCCGTCGAGGGCCTGGGAAATGTGCGACCAGTCCGTGATGACGGCCCGAGCGCCTTTCGCATCGCGTTTGCGAATAAACTGCAAGGCCGCCTGGATCTTCGGCAACATGGAGCCTTCGGCGAAGGGGCCTTCGCGGATCAACCCCTCCAATTGGTCGACGGTCACGTTCCGCAGGGCTTCCTGTTCGGGCCGATTGTAGTTGATATAAACCGACTCCACGCCGGTCACCAGCACAAGGGCGTCCGACTCGATTTCGGCCGCCAGAAGAGCGCTTGTTAGGTCCTTGTCGATGACCGCCTCTACGCCGTGATGCTCGCCCGCCTCGTTGACGATGACCGGAACGCCGCCGCCCCCCGCCGCAACCAACAGAAACCCCGCGTCGACCAGATGCTTGATCACCGGCAGTTGCACGATCCGGAGGGGTCTGGGCGACGCCACCACCCTGCGATAACCCCGACCCGCGTCCTCCATCACATCCCATCCGTGCTCGCTGCGATGATGCTCGGCCGCCTCCGCCGAGAAAAAAGACCCCACCGGCTTGGTCGGCCGCCCGAACGCCGGGTCGTCGCGATCCACTTCGACCGTCGTGACGATCGCGACGCAGGGGCGATCGATTCCGCGGTGGGCAAGCTCGTTGCGCAGCGTCTGGCAAAGCATGTATCCCATGCCGGCCTGCGTGTCCGCCACGGCGAGTCCCAAATCGATCGGGTACACCTCGTTCGAAGAGATTTCGACTCGACGCATGACCGATCCGACCTGTGGCCCGTTGCCGTGCGTCAGGGTGATCTGGCATCCCTGCTGGATCACGTCCGCAAGCGTCTTGGCCAACTGGCGGCTGCGCGCAAATTGGTCGGCGATGTTCCCCTTCCCCGGAGTCACCAGGGCGTTGCCGCCGATCGCTATCACGCACTTCATCGTCGAATCCTCGCCCGATCAACCCGCCGACCTCCCCCGATCCGACTCCCAGACTTCACTGGCTCGAAAACGGCCGTTCCCGCATGGTCGAAGCCATGATCGCCTTGGCGGTGTGCAGGCGATTCTCCGCCTCTTGAAAGACCACCGACTGCGGACCGTCCAGAACGGCATCGGTCACCTCCGCCCCGCGATCGGCCGGCAGGCAGTGCATGTACACCGCCTGATGTTTGGCCAGCTTCATCTTGTCTTCGTCGCATATCCATGACTTGTATCGGGCGTTCAGCGCCAGGCATTGTTCTTCTATTCCGTGCATGGCCTCCGGCGTTCGGGCGCCCTGCCGCTGAAGCATGAGATCGTAGGGGCCCCAGCTCTTCGGATACACGATGTCGGCTCCTTCGAACGCCGCCTCCATGCTATCGACCACGTCAAATCGCGTGCCGGCACTACTCGCATTCTCGCGGGCCGACTTCATGCACCGGTCCATCAATCGGTATTCCGGCGGGTGGGCCAGCGAGACGTTCATACCGAACCGCGTCATCAACGTGATCAGCCCCTGCGGAACCGAAAGCGGCTTGGCGTAGGAGGGCGAATAGGCCCAGGTCACCGCGATCTTTCGCCCGCGGAGATCGTCGCCGAATACCTCTCGAATCGTCATCAGGTCCGCCAGCGTCTGGGTCGGATGATCCACGTCGCACTGCATGTTGATCACCGGAACGTCCGTGGCCGCCGCCACGTCGCGCATGAAGCGGTTGCCCTCGTCGAGAATGAGATCGTGGCGAATGGCGATGGCGTGCCCCATCGATCCCAGGATCATCCCCGTGTCCTTGCCCGTCTCGCCATGCGAGATTTGGGTCACGTTGCTATCGAGGAAATGGGCATGGGCCCCGAGCTGGGTCGCCCCCGCCTCGAAGGCATTGCGCGTCCGCGTGCTCTTGTCGAAGAACAGCAGGAACGCCGTCTGGTTCGGCAACAGCGGGGTCGGTTCGCCGCGGTGGAACTTGGCCTTCAGGTCGACCGCGACGTCCAAAAGGAAGCGAATCTCATCGGCGGTGAGGTCTTGTGTTTCTATGTAGTCACGGCCTTTCAACGTCGGCATGTCTCGTCTCCCCGGCCCCTCTCGAAAGTCGAGGCCCATCGTGTATAAATCGATTGTACCTCAGACTCGAGTCAGCGCCTTTTTCGACGACCGGTGCCGTTCGACGCCGTCCCGCAATAGAGCCCCGGAAATGCCGCGTAGAATGCCGCACAATCGGTCAGATGCTTGATCGGAACCGAATCATTCACGGTATGGGCCACCGCCTCGGGCGCCGGTCCGAACCCCACGCACGGAATGCCGAACATCCCGTTGATCGAAACCCCGTTCGTGCTGAACGTCCACCGCCCCACCTCCGCCTTTCGGTTGAACAGACCCTCGTAGGTCCGCACCGCCGAGCGAACCGGCAGGGAATCCTCGTCCTCGACCCACGTCGGAAAGTACTTCTCGGTCGGATAGACCAGGCCCGTATAGGCCGCCCGTTCGTACATCGGCACTTCCACCTTGGCGCTCACCCCCGCGCGCTTCACCGCGTCCCGCACCTGTCGAAGCGCCTGCGCCTTGGACTCGCCCGTCGTCAACCGGCGGTCGAGGTGAATGTATGCCCGGTTCGGCACGGCGCACAGGCTCGGGGTATCGCACTCCACGAAAGAAACCGTAATCGTTCCGTCGCCCAGGAATCGATCCTTGCCTAGACGGCCGTTGAGCTTCTCGATCTCGCGCGTAATCTTGGCGATCTTGTAGACTGCATTGTCTCCCTTGTGCGGCATCGATCCGTGGCAGGATCGCCCCAGCGCGGTGACCCCGATCTCCATCCGCCCCCGCTGCCCGCGGAGGATCTTGCAGTTCGTCGAGTCCGTCACCACCACCACGTCCGGACGCAGCTTGTCTTCTTTCACGATGTACTGCCAGCAAAGCCCGTCGCAGTCCTCCTCCATGACCGTCGCGACGACATAGAGCGTGAACGCGTCGAGCGGAAGCTTCAGGTCCCGCATGATTCGGGCGGCGTAGACCATCGCCGGAATGGCCCCCTCCTGATCGCCCGCCCCGCGGCCCCACACCCGGCCGTTTGCAACCTTCCCCGTGTACGGATCGTGCTTCCACGCCTTGCGATTGCCGATGCCGACGGTGTCGCAATGGGCGTCGATCGCGATGATCTTTTTCCCGCGCCCCAGTTTGCCGAACAGGTTCCCCATCGGATCCGTCCAGACCCGATCGAACGCCCGCGTCGCCTTCATCTCCCGCTTGACCCGCTCGATCACGCCCCGTTCTTCGCAGCTCTCGCTCGGAATCGCGATCATGTCGCGCAGAAACTTCACCATCTTGGG